>JBGPFT010000001.1:0-35026 GCA_041483475.1 Fibrobacteria bacterium
CTTTCAGAAAGGCGGCGCCGCCCGCCGGCTCGGCGGGGAAGAATTTCACCACGGAGAATCCCATTTCCATGGCCATGGCCATTTCGGAAGGGGTCATCACGCCGGGGATGAAGGGAAATTTTTTCTCCAGTGCCCGGGCCGCGGTTTTGGGATTGAAATTCGGCGCCAGGCCGAAACGCGCGCCGGCGTCCATGGCCTGATCCACCTGTTCGGGCCTGAGCACCGTTCCCGCGCCGGGCAGCAGCCCCGGCACCTTGGCCATGGCGGTTATGGCCTTGGCTGCGGCGGCGGTGCGGAGGGTGATTTCCGCCAGAGGCAATCCGCCGGCCATCAAGGCTTCGGCGATGGGGCGGGCGTCCTCTTCTTTTTCCACCGTGAGCACGGGCATGAGGCCCGCCTTGCCGATAAGAGCGAACAGATCTTCCATTTTCTCTCTACAATCTAGGCAAGGTCAGGCCTCCGTCCACGTGCAGGACGGATCCGGTGCTATAGGGGAGATCGCCCCGCGCCAGCATGGCGGCGGCGCGGCCCACATCTTCGGGCGTCCCCCAGCGCGGCTCCACAAGCAATCCCTTTTCAATCAAGTCGTCGTACTTGGCCTTAACTCCCGCGGTCATGTCGGTTTGGATGATGCCGGGACGGATTTCGTAAACCGGAATACCGAATTCCCCCAGCCGCGCGGCGAAAAGCTTCGTGGCCATGCCCAATCCCGCCTTGCTCACGCAATAATCGCCCCGCGACACTGAAGCCGTTTCGGCGGAAATCGAGGTCACGTTGATGACGCAGCCAGCGAAGGATGCGTCCGCCTTTTTCTGCCGAATCATCCAGTTGGCGGTGGCTTGGGTCAGGAAATACGGACCTTGGAGGTTGATGCGCAGGAGACGCTCGAAGCTTTCCTCCGAGGCTTCCAAAATGTCAGCGCGGGTTTCCGGGGCTACCCCGGCATTGTTCACCAAAACGTGCAGGGCCCCGAATTTTTCCTCGACGGCTTTAAGGAGAGCGGTCCGATCCGCCTTGGAACCGACATCGGCTCTTACATAGAGAACCTCCGCCCCGGTGGTTCGCAACTTGGCCAGCGATTCCTCCGCGCCTTCGGCGGGGCGCAAACCGCATACACAGAGGTTGAAACCTTCCCGCCCCAGCGCAGAGGCGATGCCGAAGCCTATGCCCCGGGTTCCTCCCGTGATTAATGCCGTCCGTTTTGCCATGGTCGTTCAGGCCGAAGGGCCGAAGAAAACGTAATAGGGCTTTCCCTCCGCCAACCGTTGCGCCAACAGGGCCGCCTCGCGCAAGTGATAATCGCCCCATTGGCAGGCTTCGCCGCAGGGTACGGATCTCCCTTCGGGGATATGATCCCAGCCGTTGGGGCGGTGGTAAACGGAGTGGAGCAACAAACCCTGGTGATTCAAGTCTGTCGCCAAATAGGGTTCCTCCAACAATCCGCACAGAACCGTGAGCCCGGCTTGGAAATAAGTCTTGGCCGCCGCCGCCTCGGGTTTTTCCAGATATTTTCCGAGGCGTAAAAGCCCTTGGCAGGCTATGGCCGCCGCCGAACTGTCCACCGGCTCATAAGGATTAAAAGGATCGGCGGGTTTGCCTTTCCAATCCCCGAGCTTGTGCAAGGCGGGCGCGCCGTCGTCCCAATAGGGAATGCCGTCGTCCGGCGTGCTGCCGATCCAGAAATCGCAGGTGGCCCGGGCGGCTTTGAGAAGCGGGGCCGTCGCGGCATCGCGTCCGCCGAACGGGGCGAATTCCGCATCCCGCAGCGAAGCCAGGAATTCCAACTCCTCGGTGAAACCCAGCATGGCCCAGGCCAGGCCCCGGGTCCAGGTGGAAAAAGGCGAGTAACCCTGCTGAGAATTCGGACAGCGGTAGCTGCCGTCGTTCACGTTGAATACGCTTTCATGCGCCGTCCTGCCGCGCACGTCGTAGGCGTCGCGGCCTTCGCCGTAATACACGGCGTATTTCGCCGTGGCATGGGCATGCTGGAGCAAACGCCCCAGCAGCGAAATCTTTTCGTCCTTCTCGCCCATCAGCGCATGTCCCAGCGCATGCGACAGGGCCAAGGCGCGCAGCGACCGGATCGCATCCACGAACAGGGAATGCGGGCCGTTGAAGGAGTGGATGTACCCTCCGCCGGGAATGGCGGTCCAGCGCGCGGCCTGCACCGCGCCCGAGCATTTCAGGGCCAAATCGTAAAAGTGACTTTCGTATTCCGTCGCCCCGAACCGCCCTTCGCGCGCGAGCCGCCGGAGCGCGCCATAGGTGCCGACGTTGTTGAAGCCGTGATCGTGCACCCCGACATGGGTGAGATGCGGCGCCATCACCTTGAGCGTACGCTCGCGGCACAGATCGAGGAATTCCTTTTCGTCCGTGGCGTCGAATTGCAGGGCCATGGAGCCATACTGGAATCCCTGCGTCCATTCGGTCCAGCCGCGCGCGGCATAACGTCCCTTCACCGTAAACACCGGCGAGGGCGATCCGGGGGGGCAGGTCTTTTCCAGAGACTGGATTTTGACCGCCGACAGCTCCCACAGGCGGACGAGCTGGGGCTTTAGATGGGAAGGTTGAAGGTCGTCACGGACGCGCATGGCCCTACATCTTTTTGCCCTTATGCAGGTGCAGCAATATGATTTTGCAGTCCTGCAGGACGCGGTACTCGTGCTTCAGCATGGCGTCGAATTGGATGGAGTCCCCTTCCTTCAGGGTATAGCGATCCGGCCCCACGGAAAGTTCGATGCTGCCGGAGACCACCCAGCACACCTCGATGTCGTTGTGGTGGATCTCAGGCCGGCTCACCTTGGCGCCGGCCAGGGCCGTGCCGAGGAAAAGCTGGAGATTCATGAAGTTTATGTTCTGGAACTGGAAGCCGCCCGAAGTGTATTGCTGGGTGACGGCCATTTGCGCCGAACGGCGTTCCGCCAATCCCAGGAGATCCGTGGCCGAGATGCCGAATACCTTGGCCAGGCGCGCCAGGGTTTCCAGCTCGGGCATGGCCTGGTTGCGCTCGATGCGCGAGATCACCGCCGTGGAAATGCCCGAGTTCTCGGCGATATCGGCGATGGTGTAGCCCTGCGTTTTGCGCAGGGTTCTCAGGATGGTGAAGTCGTAGCTTTGTGCGCTGCGCATGGTGTTCTCTCCGTTCCTCTATTCCGGCAGGGGTTTCCCCTTGGTTTCGGGCGCCAGCCAAATCAGGATCAGCCCTACGGCGTATACCAGGCTAATCACCGAACACATTTTGCCGAAGTCCCCGTGGAAATGTTTCACCAGCGCGCCGCTCCCTAAAGTTCCGGCGGCGGCCAAAAGCCGGCCGGCGTTGAAAGTGAATCCCGAGCCCATGGCCCGCATGCGGGTGGGGAACAGCTCGGGCAGATACAGCGGCAGCCAGCCGTAGAAACCGGCGGTGAGTCCGCCCACGAGAAAAGTCCAGACTAGGAACCAGTTTCCGAAACCGATCTCGCTGCGAAACAGCCATTGACAGGCCAGCAGGGAAAGCAGTCCCAGCGTGAAATACGTGCGGCGCCGGTTCGTCTTCTCCGCGATCAGGGCCACCAGAATCGAGAAGACGATCGCTCCCAACGCCGAACAGATTTGTGCCGATTCGCGCGCCCCATGGGCCTTGTCAGCCAGCTTGTCGGCCCAGGCGGGAATCCACTGCACGGATCCCCATGTGCCCAAAAGCGCCACCGCGCCCAGTCCCGCGCCCAGCAAGGTAAAGCGCGCCATGCCGCCCCGGAACAAATCGCCCATCCCGGTTTTAGCCGCTACGCTCTGGGAGGATTTTTCCCACATTTCGGATTCGGGCACGAAGATGCGGATGAAGAAGGTGAGCAGGGCCGGCAAAGCCCCGAGCAGCATCAGCAGCCTCCAGGCGCGGTTGGCGACCAGCGCGTCCGCGAGGGCGGCGGGCAGGACGGCGTGGAGCAGCCCGCTCACCGAAGTGATGAAGCTGGCCAGGCCCAGGGACAACAAGGCGATCAACAGGAATCCGACGTTCGCCGAAGCCCCGATGATGCCGGCCATCATGGGCCGGGATTTGGAGGGCCAAATCTCCATGACCAGGGCGACGCCCAAAGCCCATTGGCCTCCCATTCCGAGCGCGGCCAGGAATCGCAGCGCGGCGATTTGCCAGGGCGCATTGGAAAACGCGCATAAACCCGAGAATACGGAATAGGCCAGTACGCTCCATACCATGGCCCGCGTGCGGCCGATGCGATCTCCCAGCCAACCGAGCAATATGCCGCCGCAGGCCGCGCCCACCAGGAAAACGGCGATGATGACCGAGAACCAGAAACCGCTGGCCTCGTCGGAGCCCGTGAATTCCAGCATGGCCGGCCGCCCCACCAGGGGGAACAGGCCCATTTCCAGGCCGTCGAACATCCAACCGAGGATGGCGGCGGCCAGGGCCAGCCATTTCGCGGATTCCAAGGTGCGTCCGCCGTTGGCGGCGAAAGGAACGGAATTCATCGTGAACCTCCTAGCGCAAGTGATTTGGATGGGAAAAGCTCGATGGATTCCAGCGCGGACCAGTCTGGCCAGGAGCTGGAGCCGAATCCCGGCGCGGCGTTCACCTCGTCAAGGCGAAACCCGCCGTTTTCGACGCGGACCTTCGCTCCCGCCTGGGCATCGGGTTCGTACAGGGACGGATAGTGCGCCAGGGCGTCCTGCCGTTCCGCCGGCGAAAGAAAGGCGAAGCCGCGGATGTAATGATGGCCGTTGCGCTCGCTATGGGTGATCCCCAAAGCCGCGGCCAAGGCCAAATCCTGTTGCAGCGGATGCACCGGCACCGTGGTGAGATCCTCGCTGGACAGGATGAGATAATTGCCCCCCGACTGGGCCGCGCGACGTAGGCGCAGGAAATGGGAGACGGATCGGAACAAACCCTTGCACAGCTTGGAGGAAACCCCGGCGTAACCCAGTGCCAGGGCGCGTTCCAAAGCATCGCCTTCATCGTCGCTTTCGTCGATGATCACCGGCTTGAACGCCGACACCTTGGCCAGCGCGGGAGCGGATCGGGGCTCCAAAGCGGAGTCGCGCGCCACCGGCTGCTCGATCCAAAGGATGCGCTTCAGGAATCCCTTCATCGCGGTTTCGTTCCAGAGGCGATCCAAAAAGGCGGCAAAGGCGTCCATGTCGGGGAATTGCTCGTTGCCGTCCAGCGTCGAGGAATAGTTTCCCGCCTCGCGGTCCAGGATTTCCGCGATCCGCCGCAGGCGCGGAAGGCTTTCGGCCGCGTCTCCGCTGATTTTAATCTTGAAAAAGGCGGGGCGATGGGTCCGCACCACTTCCTCCAGCGTTTCCGGAAGCCCGTCGTGCAGGGGGTCCCGCACGTCCGGCGCTGAAAGCGCGTCGGCGAGCCCCACCGTGTGCCGGAGCTTGATATGGGAAAGAGGCTTTTCGGGAAGCTGCGCGGAATCGACAGGGGAAAGACCCAGGGCTCCACCCCGCAGCGCGGTAGAAAAGGATTGTCCTCGCAAGCGGCACAGCCCGTCCACGACGGCGGCTTCGACCAGGGCGGCGCCGAAACCCGCTGCCAGCGGGGCCATGTCCTCCGCCGCCAGGCGCCGCCGCAACGGCTCGGTGACGGCGCGATGCAAATCCCAGGCGCTGCCTGGTCCCGCGTCCTCGTAGGCTTCCACGGCCTCGGACAGGGAACGCCGCAAATCGGTTTCATTGTCGCGGGGCGTTTTTCCCGGCCGCTTGTCGAACCAAAGCGGCGGAATGCCCGAAGCTGAAACGCCCGGGAAAGATGCGCCGCTTTCGGATTCCAAGGGGACGCGGAGGTAGAAAATCTGCATCTCGGTCATGTTGGCTTTGCCGAAGCGGAACGGAAACCTCGTCCGCATCGTCCTGCGGTACAGTTTCGCTTCCGGTGCGCGGAGGCGTATTTTCATGCCGGTGTACTCCGAGAAAGAAAATTTTCCAGAAAAACTTTTACGTAAAAAATACTTTGTAGATATAATATAGGCATATATTTAGCGCGGAAGATACGGATAGAATTAAAAAACATGGAATTCATAGAAATCAGGAAGCTGACGTCCCTGAAAAATCCGGCCGCATTCCGGGAAAGGGCGGCGTTTCTGGGCTTGGATGTTCCTTGCGAGGACGCCGTGGAAAAGGCCCCGGATTCGCCCTTGGCGAAAACCCTGGACATCGGCGGTTTCAAGGTGGGGAATCGTTACTGCATTCATCCCATGGAAGGGTGGGACGCCACCGAGGACGGCAAACCCACCGAGGACGTGATCCGGCGCTGGGAACGCTTCGGCGAAAGCGGGGCGAAATTCCTCTGGGGCATGGAAGCCATGGCCGTGCGCGCCGATGGTCGGGCCAATCCCCATCAAATCGTGTTGTCGGAAGAGAACGCCCCGGCCATCCGCGCCGCAGCGGATAAAGCCCTGGAGGCGCATGCGCGCCGTTTCGGTTCGACGGACGATCTGTTGTGGGGATACCAACTCACCCATTCGGGCCGCTTTTCGCGTCCGCATGACAAACAACGCCTGGAACCGTTGCTGGCCTATTCGCATCCCATCCTGAATCCGCGTTTCCATCTGCCGGAAAACCAACCGGCGCTCAGCGACGATGACGTGAAGCGCCTGATCGACGATTACGTGGCCGCCGCCATCCGGGCGGAAAAAACGGGCGCGCCCTTCGTGGACGTCAAGCAATGCCACGGATATCTCGGACATGAATTCCTCTCGGCCTTTTCGCGAAAAGGGGTCTATGGGGGCCCGGCTTTGGAGGAACGCGCGCGCTTCGCCCGGGAAATCATCCAGGGAATACGGCAGGCCGCTCCCCGGCTCATCATCGGCGTGCGCCTTTCGGCCTTCGACTTCGTCCCCTTCCACCAAAACGGGGGCGGGGCCGGCGTCCCGGAGGAATTCGCGCACCTGCTCCCCTACCGATACGGATTCGGCGTGCGCGCCGACAACCCCTTGGAAATTGATCTTGAGGAACCGACCCGCTATCTGCGCATGCTCAAGTCCTGGGGCGTGGCGGTGGTCAACGTTTCTTGCGGCTCACCCTATTACAACCCGCATATCCAGCGCCCGGCCCTGTATCCGCCCTCGGACGGCTACCAGCCGCCGGAGGATCCGTTGGTGGGCGTGGCGCGCCAAGTGGGCGTGGTGAAAGCGTTGAAGAAAGCCGTTCCCGAAATGCCCCTGGTGAGTTCGGGCCTCACTTACTTGCAGGAATTTTTGCCCCTGGTGGCCCAGGCGTTGGTGCGCCAGGGCTACACGGACATCGCCGGCATCGGCCGCATGATTCTCTCTTATCCCGGCATCGTGGCGGATTCCCTGGAAAAAGGCTCCCTGGAAGCCAAACGCATTTGCCGCACCTTCTCCGATTGCACCACGGCGCCCCGCAACGGACTCAAATCAGGTTGCTTCCCCCTGGACGCGCATTACAAAACCATGCCGGAATTCGGCGTGCTCAAGGAGATCAAGCAAGCGGCCCGCGGAAAAGCGAAGGCCAAGGCCGAGGAATCGTCGCTGGCTTAATCCTTGACGAGCTTCCTCGCCGCCTTGCCCTCGGCGGAAGAAAAATTCAATAGATAAACTCCCGGCGTTTTCAGATCGCTGAAGGAATATCGGGCTTGACCCTTTCCCTGGCGGAAGGCCACGGTTTTACCCTGAAGATCCCGTACTTCCAAGGAATGATTCCCCGAAGTCAGAACGGAAACTTCCAATCCCCGTAGTTCAAGCAGGTTCCTTGCGCCGGCACGTAGATCCGGAAGTATCGGGGTGGAGGGGCGGCAGGTGCCGCGGTATTCGACGCGGTAAAGGCCGGTGGCGGCGCTGGTGGTCCGGTAGCCCGCATAATTGATGACGTACAGCGCTCCGTCCGTTCCCATGTTCAAATCGGTGAGCGCGTTCAGGTTGGCCAGGTTGGCCGTGGTGCCGAAGCGTTGCCGGGCCGTGATGGCCGTGCCGGTCGGGTTGAGCTGGATGCCGTCGATCCATTCGGTGTTGAAATCGCCGACGATCCAGGCACCGTCGAAATGCGGCGGAAATTTGATCGTGGAAGTCGAGGCGCCGTTGTAGTAATACACCGGTCCGGTGATGGCGCAGTTCTTTCCGTAAGGACTGATGGCCGCCCGGGCGGGCGGGAGATTGACGATGCCGGTATTGTCGGCGCGGTTGTTCACCGGGGCGGCAGGCGTCCCGTATCCGGCCTGAAGCTGGATTTGGTTGCCCGCCCAGAAAGGCCAGCCGAAATTGCCGGGGGTGGTGGTAAAATCGTGTTCCTCGCTCCATTCGGCGGGATTGGTGGATCCCGTGGGGAAAACGTCGGGCCCGACGTCGCCCCAAACGAGACCGCGGCGCACCGAGTCGATGGCGATGGTGAAGGGATTGCGCGTGCCCATCACGTAGATTTCGGGCAAGGTCAGGGCCGTGCCCGGGGCGAAAAGGTTTCCCGTGGGAATGGTATAGGTGGTGCCGACGCCGGGCGCCGGCGTCTGGTTGTCGGGAAAGGCGATGGGATGGATGCGCAGGATCTTTCCATTGTAGCTGTTGGTGTTGGCGGCCAGATAGGGGTTGGTCAAGTCGGGGCCGGCGGGGGTGGTGGCGCCGTCATTGTCCGCCGAGGAGATAAAAAGATTTCCGGCCCAGTCGAATTTCAAGGCCCCCGCCACGTGCTGGGCGATGGCGTTGGTGGTGAACCGGAAAATCACTTTTTCCGAGGCCAGGTTCAGCGTGTTTCCCGTCAAGGTGAAGCGGGACACCCACCAGGTGGTTCCCATGCCGAAGTACAGGAATATCCAACCGTTGGTGGTGAAGGCGGGATCCAAGGCGATGCCGACCATGCCTTCACTGCGAGCGGCGGTCAGCGTGAGGGCGAAATTCGCCAGCGTCACCGTGGTCCGCGTGGCGCCGACGTATTTGCGCAGCCGGCCGGCGCGCTGGACGAAATACACGTCCACGTTGCCCAGGGCATCCGTACCCACGGCCATTTTCAGGGGTTCCTGCGTGGTGGCGTCGGTGGCGTTGGTGACCAGGGGCACCATGGCGAAATCCGCCGGGACCACATTGGGACATCCGTTGTAGGTGAGCTGTGCGAACGACGGCGCCGCCGCCGCCAACATCAGGGTTGCGATGATTTTTTTCCACATTGCGTTTTTCATGGGGTCCTCGCTTGTAGTGATTGATGGACAGTTTTTTCCTTGCGCCCGGTAGTGTTATGATAATAACCCGAGATCCAAAAAACAGGTGTCAGGAATCGGGCCTCCGCGGAAAAAATACCGAGTCGCTGATTCGCGCGCGGCGGGTACAAAGCCGTAGTCGCAGGCAGGAAGGCGAATTTAATCCCCGTGCTGTAATTGGTGTAATGCACGTAATCCCCGTACATCCACAGCAAGGCGCGACGCGGATTGCTTTGCCCCGTTACGGCCCAAGGGAGGATGGGGCGCACGTTGTTCTTGGCCGAACCCGCGGTGATGCCCTGGGTGGTCCAGGTGGCGCCGAGATCGGTTGTGTACCAGCGTTCGATTTCGAAAATTCCACCCACGACGCCGTTCGGGGGCCGGGACAGGAACACCTCGGAAGGATCCTCGGGGTTCAGGATGATGCCTCCCGAATATTGCGGCTCGGGTTCCGTGGTGGCAACGGGGGTTTGGGGGAACCAGCGCCCGGCCGGGCACATTTGCCGCGCCAGCCATCGCGTGCCGTTCCACCGGGCGTACCAGTAATAGTGACTGGAATCGGTGGGCATGACGGTAAACACCAGCACCGGCCGGCTCTGGGCGTCGAGCGCGATGTCCCAGATCCACGCCTTACCCTGGGTGGCGCCATCATAGACCTTGTCCGCCTCGATCGGTTGCACGGGAACCTGGGCCACGGTTTTGATCTGGGTCCCGTTGGCGTGGTAAAAGGCGCCGGCTTCGTAATAGGCGTAATAGATGCTGTTGGTGGGGACATCGCGCGGATGCCCGTCGGTGAAGGCGAGGTGGATGCGCGAAAGCCCGTCGCCGCGGTACTTGATATAGGGCCGGGCCGCTCCTCCGCCTATCCATTGCGCCGGCGTTCCCCAGGTGACACCTTCGTCGTTCGAGGTGGTCGCGGTGGGATGCCAGTTGATGACGCGGTCGAACAGGTAGAGGCGATTGCTTTCGTTCGCCAGCCGGATGGGATTGGCGTAGGTGACGTTGTCGGGCATGACGAGGGTCCGCTCCGCCCCCCAGGCGCGGATGTCCTCCGGGTTCACCGTGGTGCGGATGTACACGTTGCGATCCACGGTGTGGCGCTGGTAGAAGGCGGTGAGGCGGCCGTCAGTGCGAACGTACAGGGCGGGGAGATCGTGATCATCCACCTCCAACCCGACATGCAAGGTGGCGGTGTCGATGGCACCGGAGGCGTAATCATAGGACCAGGCGCGCGTCGAGCCCTGCCGGGTTATGAAGGCGAGATAGATCTTCTCTCTTTGGTTCTTGTAATAGACGGCCCGGGGATCGGTAAAGAATGTCCAGGCTCCGTTGGGGTCAGCCCAGGAGTAGTTCTGTCCCGGTGCCGGCGGAACGACCTGGGAATAGGAAGCTGAGAAGGGGAAGAAAAACAGGAAGACTTTTTTCAAGGTAACACCACGGTGCGTCGCAGGTTTTGTCCATCGCCTTCGGCCTCGACGACAGCGAAGCGGCCATGGATCGCGGACAGGCGAAAGGCATGGACCTCCGGCCCGAAGCCCGAAACCGAGGTCAGCAGCGAACCGCGCAAATCGCGGACGCGAATCGTATGCGGTCCGCGAAAAGGCGCGCGCACCACGAGGTTCCCGCCCTCCACGCCCCATTGCAGTTGATTGAGGAGCTGGGCGCGAAATGCCTCCGGATCCACCACCGGCGTGGGATCGAAGGGATTGCCCGAACCGAGGGCGTTCAGGGTGTACCAGGCCTCCGGCGTCCAGGAATTTTGCGCGGCGTTGGCCTGGGGATGGACGTTCAGCAGGCGGATGTACACGATACGCTGCTGGTTACCGGTGCGCGGTTGCAGGCCGGACAGGGCCAGGTAGATCCTGAGCCGATCCGACGACACCAGGACGGAGGTCGGCGTCAACGTGGTCACCGCTTGTTTGGCCCCCCCGTAGCTGGACGTGGGCAGGTAGTAATAGGTTTGCACCTGATAATTGGCGGCTTGTTCAGCGCTGGTTCCCACCGGTTCGGAGAATTCGATTTCCATGCCAGCCGGTCTTGAGCGCACCGCCAGCATTTCGAAAGTGGTGGTGTTGTTGTACCGGAGCTTTTGCAATCCGTACATCTGGCCGTTCCAGGTCCAATCGTTCGCCGCGCCGAGCATGCCCAGGTACAACATGCCGTCGGGGCCCCAGGCCATGCGCCATACGCCCGATTCCAAACCACCCGTGAAAACGAAGACGGCTCCCTGGTATTGGCCCTGAATGTTTTCAATGAAGAGGCGCTGCACCCCTCCGTAGCTCACGTCGCCCATGAAGAATTGTCCCGCATAGGGGCCGGTAGGAATGTAAAGCGGCGCCCCCGGGCAAAGCGAGATGTCGGTCAAAGTGTCGGTTTGAGGCAGAAAGACGGCGGCGGGGGATTCCGCCATGTTGTCCCAGCTTTCCGCGGGGGTATGATGGAAGCCGTAATACCTTCCGGCCTGGAGGTTGATCAGCTTGTTGGTCGGCAGCCAATGCCCCTGGATGTCGGCGGACCAAAGCGAATTGCCGGGGCCGAAAGCGAGCCCGGTGGGATGCCGCAGGCCCATGGACAGGATTTGGTAATTGCCGCGGATTCCATTTCCGGGAGTCACCGAGAGATGGACGCCGCGGCGAGGATTGATTTGCGTGACATCCGTAGCGTTGTACATCGAATTGGCGTTGACGTAGAAGGTCCCGTTCCGGTTCAGCAGCCCGTACATCCATTCGCTGCGGCCCTTGATCGGATGCAGCGAGTCGACGCCGCTGGCGGGCGTTCCCGGATAGGTGAAGATCGTGTCCGTCCGGTCGGCGACGCCGTTGCGATCGGCGTCCACCAGGCGGACGATGTTGTTGCCTCCCGACACGTAAATCGTGTCGCCCGCCACGGTAAGGCCCATGGGATCCTCAAGGCCGGTGGCGAAGGTCTGAATCGTGACGTTGGGGGTGTTGCCGGTCACTCCGCTCAAAAGGGAAACCCGCCCCAGGCGCTGGCGGTTGCCGACATTGCCTCCGGGGCAGCAACCCGCCCGGGTGCCCCCCCATTCCGCCACCACGAGGCGGCCGTCGGAAAGGAAGTCCAGTCCGCTCACCTCGGGCTGGAAGGTAGAGGGGCGGATATTGATGAGGCTCCAGCTGGGATGCACCGAGGGCGCGGCCTTCGCGCATGGCGAACCGGCCAAGCCGGAAGCCATCGCCGCAAGGAGGGTCGCCGATCGAAGCGGAAAAGATCCCGGGTTCCCGGAATCGCGCAGCATATCATCCCTCCAAAAAATTCACGGTTCAGGGCAGGTTGACCGCGCGCCTGAGGCGCGTCCCGTCTCCCACGGCCTCCACCACGGCGAACCTCCCGCGCACGCCGGACAGGGAAAACGAATGCAGGCTCGGGCCAAAGCCCGAGGAGGTGGCCAGCACGGAGCCGCGCAAGTCGAGCAGCTTGATTTCATGCGATCCGCGGAAGGGGGAGCGGACGATCAGATTGTTCCCCTCCACCGACCATTGCAGGCGATTCAGCAGCGCGGCGTGGGCGAGTTTCGGATCCACCACCGGGACCGCGGAACAAGCGGCGCCGCTTCCCATGGCGTTGTTGGCGTAAACGGTTTCCCGGGTCCAAAGCACGGAGTTATCGGCGGCCTGGAAGGTGGCGAAACCGGGCACTCGCAAATAATAGATGCGGCCCGCCGTGAAATTCGCGACGGGAAGAAAAACCCGGCGGTTGTCGGAACAAACCTGAATAGCGCCCACGGCATCGGTGCGAACCCCTGTCGGATCATTAGCGTAATTGATGGTGGACGTGACGATCATGCTTTGCACGCTATAGTTTGCCGCTACTGACGCTGTGGCGCCTATCGGCTTATTGAACTCGATTTCCAGGCCGCCCGGCCGAGAGCGAACGGCCAGCATCTCGTAGGCGTTGGTGGTTCCATTGTACCGCAGCTTCTGCAGGCCGAAGGCCTGGGGGCCCCAGTTCCAATCGCCGTTGTCGGCGAGGCCGCCGGCATACAGCATGCCATCGGGGCCCCAGGCCAAACGGAACATCCCGACTTCGAGCCCGCCCGTGAATTGGAATACGGCGCCCTGATATTCGTTGTTCACCTTTTCCAGGAAATACCTCTGGATGCCGCCGTAATGCACATCGCCCATGAGCATTTGCCCGGCATAAGGGCCGGTGGTGACGTACAAGGGATTACTGACCGCTGCGGCCATGCCATACGTAAGCTCTTCATCGGGCATATACACGGCCGGGGGGCTTTCCGGTTGGCTTTCGAAGGGGGGGACAGTGAGTCCCGCATAGGCGGCGTCCGGGGTATGGTGGAAGCCGTAGAAATGGCCTTGCTGCACATGGATGAGCTTGTTGGTGGGCACCCAGTTTCCCGCCACGTCGCCGGAGAAAAGATCGCCGTTGGGGCCGAAGCCGAGGCCGGTGGGTTCGCGCAATCCGCTGGCGATCACCGAGAACGCCCCGGTGGTCGGATTCACCGACATCGACGTTCCGCGGTTGGGGCTTCTGATCAAATCCGCCGGGGTGAGATCCAATTTGGTCGAGGAAACGTTCATGTAGAAGGTACCGCTGCGCTGTGTCAGCCCGAAGGTGAATTCATGGCGCTGATGGATGCCGATCCCGGGCGTGTAAGGAACGGAGCATATGATCCGTGTGCCATCGGAAATCCCGTCGCCGTTGGCGTCGAGCAATTGGACCACCTTGTTTCCACCGCTGACATAGATCTGGTCGCTGACCACGGCCAGCCCCATGAGGTCCTCGATTCCGGTGGCGAAGGTGCGCACCGTGGGCGAAGGCGCATTGCCGGTGACGCCGCTCAGTATGTACACGATGCTGTTGACCTGGGCCAAGGCCACATTGTCGTGGATGCCGCCCCAATGACCCACCACGAGATCCCCGTTGGAGAGGAAATCCAATCCCGATACCCGGGGTTGAAATCCGGCGGCGGCGCCGACGCGCAAATTGATGCGGGTCCAATCGGGATGTACGGTGGTAAGCGGGGTGGTGCCGGCGAAGCCGCCGACGCAGAAAACGAGGATGAATTTGGAAACGGCTGACTTGTGCATTTTGGTCCTTTATGCGGCCATGGAAATCACGGCACGCCCGCCAAAACGGCGCTTCCCCTAATATAACGCCGGCCTTCCCGCAGCCGGGCAGGCATTCGGGAAATTCGCATAGCCATGCGGAATGGCTAAAAAAAGGTGCGGCGGCGACACAAACTTCGCGGATTTTGCGCCCGAAACGGTATAATCCGGGTCAATAACCCGGGATAAAAACGGAAAACCGCGCTTTTGATCATCAATAGTTGAAACTCAGGCGCAGCGACAGGCTGTGCTTGCGGGGGTAGCGGTTGGCCACCTGATCGAGACGCTCGCTGATCTGGAAGAGGTATCCGAGTTCCACGTTGCGGGAGAGGAAAAGGCGGAAATCCGCCTCCGATTCCTGCAACTGGATTTTTTCGGGTTGCGCGTTTTCGGCGAAGATCTCCGCGCGGAGATCCAAGGTGAAGCGGGTGGACAAGCGCAATTTGCCGGTGAGGATGCCTTCCACGCCCACGCTGTAGCTGGAAACGGATTTCTCGAAGGTGTTGGAGGTGCGTGCCACGTAATCGCCCATCGAAATTTGCTGATGCGCGGCCAGGCCCAACTGGGTCGAAAGTTCCAATTCGTACCGCGTCAACAATTCCAGATTCACGCCCGCGCCTTCGGCCAGGGAAACGGGAAAGAAGGAGGGTTTGACGCGGAAGGATCCGGAGGTGTCGAGGGTGCTGTCGACGCGCGTCGCGCTGGAGGTATCGACATAAGTCCGGACCCGGTACACGGTATCCAATGTCACCTTGTTGGGGAAGAGATGAGTGGAAGCCTGACCCCGGACATAGGGTCCCACCCACGCGTTCAAGCGCCGGACCCAGGTGGAGCGCAATTGCGCGTCGTCGAGAGAGATGTTGATGGGCTTTCCCTTGTCCTTGAGGAATCCGTCCTGGAGGAAGAACTCGTTGATTCCGAAAAAACTCGGCCGGTCGTAACGGGCCCGGGTGCGCAGGTCGGTGGACAACAGAACGTTTTCCTGGTGCAGGGCGGTTTCGTCCACCTCCTGGGTCAGCCCCAGGTTGCCTCCTGCGCGCAGGCCGTAGGTCCAATGCCGCCCCACCCGCGTGCGGGTGTTGAGGGATTTGGCGCCTCCGGCGATGAGGTTGCCATCGACCTCCTTGTCGAAGACGAGTTCGACGGAATGCAATTCTCCGGAGTTGATCTGCACGGTGATGTAATTCCTCAGCGAGTTGTAGCTCTCGCCCACCTTGGAAAGCCGGTAAAGTCCGGGCGGCAACACCCATACCTTGATATCCTGGAGGCGCTCGTCCTTGAAACCGGCGCCGCGGCCGTAATTGACCCAACGCTCCATCCGCAGCAGTTCGTATTGGCCGTCGATATAGGCTCCGGCATCGAGGAGGGTTTCCACCAACAAAGCGCCCCAGGTCGGAGCCACGACGGTGGTATGCCCTTCCTCCACGCGCGCGGAGGCGCGCAGGCGCCGCTCGGTGACTCCGGATCCGAATTGAAGTTCGTAGGTGCCCGAATCCAGGAGGATGCGATGTCCGGTTTGCCCTACCGCGGCCAGTCGTCCAGAACGGCTGTACACCGCCACCTCGGGTTCGCGCCGGGGTTCGCTGAAGCAGGGGACGAACACCGCTCCCTTGCCCAAGGTGAGCAAGGTGCCGTCGCGGTTCATTTGTTCTTCTACCGCCGGGGCCGCCCAGTTCATACCCCTTCCCGAGTCCGGCGGTTGGGCCCGAGGTTGGGGCGGGGGAGCCGCCGTGCGAGGTTGGGAAACCACTTCTTCTCCGGGCAATCCCTCGGGCAGGCTGGCAAAGATCGGGGAAAGGAAAAACAGAACGGCGAAAAAGGCCCTCACCCGACGGACTGGAGGGTGAGGTGAGGACATATCACTTCCCGGGCGCGGCGCGGAACTTGGCCTCGTCGAGAGCGACTTCCAAATCCTGGCTTAGCCGTTCATGCGCGGTTTCGAGCAAGGCGGAAAGCTCGCGCACCACGTAAACGGGTTCCTGCTGCGACACGGTTTTGCGCAGGTCGTAAAGTTTTTTCCAGAGCACCTGGCCGTTTTTCTCCTCGATGAGCTGGTATTCCAACGCCAGATGGGCGTACCAGGTTCCGCCCGGCCCGTCGTATTCCTCGATGGCCTGCACGTCGCAGGTGAGCTGGAAATCCGGGGCGAAGGAATCCGTCGAGCGGATCACGTTGTCGAACAGGCGCGCGGCGCGGAGATGCTTGAGCAGGAGATCGCCGATCATGCGATCGGGATCCACCGACCAGAGATGGTAGGAATAGAACTGGATTTGGTAGGCGCTTTGGCGGTACACGATCTGGCTGCGCCGGTAGGTTTCGGCGATGGTGGGTTCCCGCAGCCGGAGGACGAAGGGATAGGGCCCTTTTTGCAGCCGCTCCGGCGGGGGCGTAGGCTGGTAATCGAGCATGTAATACTTGGTTTCGGGGACCTTCCCGAAAAAGCACGCGGAGAGGACGCCGCCGCCCAGGACGGCCAGGACCCGGCGTTTCATTGGCGGCGCTCCTGCTTGTCCTCGCCGCGCAACAGCACGGCGGGGTTGTCCTTGATCTGGCGGCTGAAGGTGTTCATGTTCTTCATGGCCTCCTTGAGGTTCGCCAGGGCGACGGCCAATTCCTCCTGCGCGCGCTTGGCCGTGGCGTCCATGGTGGTCGCCACCTTTTGCATATCCTGGGCCGCGACGCGGTATTCCTTCAGCGTGCCTTCCACATCGGCCTTCCGGGCTTGTTCGCGCATGGCGTCCACGGCCGCTTCCACGCTTCCGAGTATGCGGTCCACGCGCTTGCCGGGGCGGACGCTTTGCACGTCGCGCACCAAGGAATCCATCGCGATCGAAAGCGCCGCCGAGGATTGCATGAGCCGGTCGAGGCTTTTGCGGTTCTGGGCTTCGGTGATGGAGATGGCGTTCCCGAGCAGGCGATCCACCTTGATGGCGATGGAGTCGGCCCGCAAGGTGATGCGGCCCAGCATGGAGAGGCCGGCTCTAACTTCGCCGCCCGGAGACACATCCGGCGATCCGTAGCTGCCGCCGGTGATCTCCAAGTATTTGAGGCCGGTGATGCCGTAGCTGCCCAAGGTGGCCACCATGTCGGTTTTCATGGGCGTGCCGCGCGCAACCTTGAAATGGACGATGGATTTACGGATGTCCCCACTGTCGGTGGAGATGGCGGCGACTTGTCCGATGTCGACGCCGTTCTGCTTCACGGGCGTTCCGGGCTCGAGCCCGGTCACCGATTCTTCCAGGCGCGCGAAATAGGCGTCGGTTTTCGCGGTAAGCTTGCGACCCACTAGGTAAATCAGCGAGGCTGCCAGGGCTGCTCCGGTGATCAAGAGGAACATGCCCAGTCGGGTTTTTTCGGCGCGGGTGGCTTCCATTCACTGCTCGAAATGAAAGGCCATGGCGGCCGTTTCCCCGTAACGCTCGTCGGGTCTTCGCGCCAGGAAATCCCGCACTTCCTGCGGACCGGCGGATTCGGCCTCTGCCAAGGTCCCGTCGAAAACCACCTTGCCGCCGGAGAGGAAGGTGACGCGATCGGCCAAGGCGCGTATGGAATCGAGTTCGTGGGTGACCACCACCATGGTGATGTCCAAAGTCTTGCGCAGTTCCAACAGCAAATCGTCGAGTCCGCGCGAGGTGACCGGGTCCAGCCCTGCGGAGGGTTCGTCGCAGAACAACAGTTCGGGATCGGCGGCCAAGGCCCGCGCCAAACCGGCGCGCTTGCGCATACCGCCCGAAAGCTCGCCGGGGAATTTTTCCTCGGCGCCTTCCAGGCGTACTTGTCCCAGTTTCAGGCGCACCAATTCGCGCAGCACCCCGCCGGGAATTTCCGGGTGCCGGATGCGCAGCGGCAAAGCCACGTTTTCGGCCACGGTCAGGGAGGAAAGCAAAGCCCCTCCCTGGAACAGGACTCCGATTTTCCCGAACACATCATCGGCGGGCCGGCCCTCCGACCAATCCAGTTTTTGCCCGAGCAATTCCACCGTGCCTTCCCAAGGTCGTTCCAGTCCGGCGGCGTTTTTGAGCAAAGTGGACTTGCCGCAACCCGATCCGCCCAGCACCACCCGGATCTCACCCTTATTCACTTCCAGGTCCACGCCGTCGAGTACGGGAAATCCGTCGTATCCGGCCTTGAGGCCTTGTACGCGCAATGCCGGGGTGTCGTTCATGGCCGGTTAAAGGTAGAACAGGAAGGAAAACACCGCGTCGGCGAGGATGATGGCGAAAATGCAATGCACCACGCAGGCCGTGACGACGCGGCCCACGGCGTCGGCGCCTCCGCGTACGCCCAGGCCCTTGGTGACGGCGATGAAGACGATAATCCAGGAAAAGGTCAGCGATTTCACCGCTGCCTGCCAGACATAGGTGAAAGGCAGGGACTGGCGCAATTCCCCCAGGAAACTGGCGGCGGAAAGCTTGAAGAACAGCATGCCCACCAACATGCCGGTGGCGATTCCGGCCAGGCAGGAAGCTGCGGTGAGCAGGGGTTGGGTGATGCTCATGGCCCAAAAGCGCGGCAGTGCGAGGAAATGAAGAGGGTTGATCGCCAGGGAGCGCAAGGCCGCCACTTCCTCCTGCACCGTCATGGCGGCGATTTCCGCGGTGATGGCGCTGCCGGAGCGGCCCGCGAGGATGACGGCGGTCATCACGGGGCCTATTTCCGTGACCATGCTGACACCGATGCCGTCGGCCAGGAACAATGCGGCCCCGTATTTCTGCAATTGCAATCCGGATTGCAACGCCAAGGTGAATCCGATCAGGATGGAAAGCAGGAGGACGATGGGCATGGCGCTGCTGCCGAGGCGGATCATTTGCATCGCCGTCGTTCCGCGCAAAAGGGTTTTCGGCCGATGCAGGCCCAGCGTGGAATGGAACAGCGCTTCGGACAGCATCAGTCCGAGACTGAGGATTTCCCGCCCTGCCGAAAGGGCCGCTTCCCCTGCCCGCTCGGCCAGAGAGGGTTCGCGGCTTCGCTCCGAAACTCCGGAGCCGGGCGTGCGGATCCCGCGCAGGGCTTCGCGCAACTCGGGTTTGAGGCCGCGCAAGGTCAAGCTCCGACCCCGCCGATCGGCTTCGGCCTGCAGATGGGAAAGGAAGGCCAGCGCCAGGGAATCCAGCCGACGGAGGCGGGCGCAGTCCAGCTCCAAATCGCCGGCCCCCAGGGTAGCTTGCGCGGTACGGGTGGCCCGGGCCGTGAAATCCGGGGACAAAGTTTCCGGCAATGACAACGGGCCGTCGGACATGGGAATAAAATGCCTTTTCTAGATTCTGTTCACGCATGCTTCCCCGAATTCCCATCCCTTTTGGAGGCGTCGCCGCTTTCGCCTTGATCATGGCCGGAGCCGGGGAATCCACGCATTCACTTCCCACGATCCCCTTGAACTGCGCTGCGGTGGAAAGCCTGGCCCTGGAACGCCATCCCATGCTCGCGGAGAAGGCGTTGGAGGTGGACAAGTCGCGGGAGAAATTGCGCGACCTCGACATGGGAGCCATACTTCCCAAATTTGAAGTGCAAACCGGCATGGGTCCGGCCCCGGGAATTCGTGAAATACCGGACACGTCGCTGTTCTACGTGAACGGCCTGGGGCAGCCCATTCCTCGCAGTGTGAAGGAATTCGATTACACCGATTGGGGTCCCTTTTTCGGCATCGAAGCCACCTTGGTCCAGCCCTTGAACGTAGGACGCTTTCGCGCCGGCAGGCGGGCGGCCAAATTGCAAATCGAGATTTCCTCCGCCGAATTTCAGAAGGAGAGGCTGGACGTGTCGGAAGAGGCGCAGACTTTGTATTACCAGCGCCTATACGCCCTGACCATGCGCCGGGTACTCGAGTCCGCGCGCCGCGATTTGGACAAAGCGCAAAAAAAACTGGCCGAGCAGCTCGACGAAGGGGATAAGGACGTTTCCCAAACCGATTTGTTGCAGATGAAGGCCGGCCGCTATGCCCTCGACCAGGGCTGGAACGAAGCCGTGCTGGGAATTTCGCGCACCGACCTGGGCCTGCGATTTTTGCTGGGTTGGGCGGATTCCTCGTCCCCGGCGCTGGCGGATACGCTGTTGTCCCAGCGGGCGGAGGCGATGCCTTCGCTCGATTCGCTCAAGGTGTTCACCTTGCGCGATCATCCCGATCTGGCCAGATTGCGCAACGGTCTGGCGGCGCGCAGGGAATTGCTCAAGGTGGCGCAGGGGGAACTGGGCCCGGACATTTTTCTTTTCGGCAGTTTCAAGTACACCAAGGCCTGGTCCTCGGATCGGCAATCCGGGGGACGCGATCCCTTCGCACGCGATCCCTTGAACGAGTTGACGGGCGTGGCTGGACTGGGCATGCGCTTGCAGCTCAATTTCTGGCAGCGCTATCAGAAATACCGCAAGGAGAGGCTGGAGTTGCGCCAATTGGAGCGCACCGAGGTCTATGCCGCCCGGGGACTTTTGCTCAAAACCGAGGATGCCTATGTCCGATGGGTGAAGTCCAAGTCGGACGCGGAAGAGGCGCAAAAGGCCCTGCGCGCGGCCGAGGCTTGGCTGAAGGGCGTGGCCATGAAATACGATCTGGATCCTTCCATCGGCAAGGATCTGATCGCTCCATTCAAGCAGTCGTTGACGGCCAAGCGCGACTATTACCAGGCCGTGTTGGAATACGACCTGTCGGTGGCCCGCTTGTTCAAGGCGGTGGGTTGGACGATGCCCGACCATCTTCGTAGCTTGGTCGGTGGAAAGGGATGACGAAAATGCGCGCGTGGAAGCAGGTATTGGCGGCGGCGGTCGGGGCGGTCCTCGTGGCCGTCCCGATCGCCGCGGCGGATTCGGCAAAAGCCGCCATCCCCGATCCGGTCGAAGTGATCCGGACCAAGGACGCCGAGCTGCAAAAGCTTTTGCGCGACAAGGAAAAGAAAACCGATCGCATCAAGGCGCTGATCAACGGCATTTTCGACTTCGAAGAGCTCGGGCGGCGCGCCCTGGGACCCGCCCAATGGGGCAAGATGGCCGCGGCCCAGCAAGTCCGTTTCGTGAAAGCCTTTCGGGAGATGGTGGAGAACTCCTCGGTCAAGAAACTCGAGGCCTATGTCAGCGATTCGACCCGTTATGACAAGCCGGAGGGAAGCGAGGAAAAAACCAATGTCACCGCCCATGTTTTCTCCAAGGGAACGGAATCGGTGGTCACCTACAAGCTGCTTCTGAAACAGGGGGTTTGGAGGGCCTGGGATCTTGTGATCGACGATCTCAGCACGGCGGGAAATTACGGCGACCAGTTCCGGAAAATCCTGGAAAAAAACACCCTTGATGGTCTCATCGCCAAGCTGGAAAAGAAGGCCAACAGCGGGACGACTTCCAAGACCGCCGACAACGTGAAAGCCAAATCCGAGAAGACGAGCAAAGCCTCGGTGGCGAAGAAAACCCCCTCCTCGGGATCCTGAACGTTCCCCGATCCCATGCCGTTCTGGGCGATCGTCCTTGCGTTCGCGGCCATTCCCGCCGTTTTCTTTTTTCTCTTCCGCCTGCGCTACCGCTTCGACTGGGCGGGCGGAAAAACCTGGTCGGCCGCGCTCGAATACGGCCTGCCCGGATTCATGCGCACGCGCCGCTTTTCCTCCGCCCCGGCACCGGGCCAAGCCGGTTTTATCGACCTGCCGTCTTTTTTTCGCCTGGATCCCAAGCGGCTGCGACGCGCGCTATTCCGCATGGCTATGGACGTTTCCCTGCTCCGGGCGTTGGCCCGCTTCGCTGTTCGGGGATCAGGAGCGACATTCCGACTCCTGGATTTTCGGATGCGCTGCGCGGTGAGCCATCCCGATCCCGCCTTACTGGGGCGTTTCGTCGGGTATTATCACGCGGCGCTGGTTCTTCCCGGCGCGCGCCGAATCGACCTGCGCTTCCGGTTCCAGGACCGGCATGTCGCCGCGGCCGTGAGCGCATGGGGCGGTTTTTCCGCCGCGCGCTTCCTGATCTTCCTCCTCGGGGCGATGGCTGCCTTTCCCTGGCGGCCGCTGCTTCGCAGCGTCTGGCGCGGTTGGCCAAGGGATAGTTAAATTCCCGCCCGATGAGTTTCCTGGAAAAAGAGGACGCGAAACCCTCGACGTTTTGGGATTGGGTGATCGGCGTAGCCTTATTGTGCCTGGTCGGCGGCTTCACCTACTTCTATCAATATCAGAAGCGTTATTCCCGGCAGAAATTCCAGGCGGCCGATTCGCTGTTCCAGGCGGGCAAATTTCCGGAGGCGGAGCGGGCCTACGAGGAGCTCAAGGGTGCCCAGTACCTGACCACATCCCATGACAGCCTGATTTACGCCCGGCTGGATTCGGTGTCATCCATGGAGGACGGGGAAAAGGAAACCCTGGCCCGTGCGCGCGCCAAGCTGGCTGCCGGGGACACGACCGGCGCCCGGGCCGAAATCAAAGCGCGCATCTTCCGCGGCCTGCTGCGGGACGAGGATCAGGCTGCGCTGGATTCGATCAAGGTGATTTTGCGCTGATCCGCTCACCTCGATATGGCCCTGTCGGGCCTACTCGGTGAGCGTGCTTCCTTGTATTTGAATTTGCCGTTCGGATTCCCCGGTCGGTTTCAGCTCGATTCGGTGGGTAAAATTTTGCCTTTCGGGCGGCAGCCGCTCAGGCCATTCGATCAGGCAAATCCCCTCGCCGTGGAGATAGTGATCGAGGCCGATTTCCTCCCAATCCGCGTTGGGAGCCAAGCGGTAAAGGTCCAGGTGATAAACGGGAATGCGCGCCGCGTACTCGTGAACCAGCGCGTAGGTGGGCGAAGCGATGTCGCCCGTATACCCCAGCGCACGCGCGACGCCCCGGGAGAAAAGCGTTTTGCCCGCCCCCAAAGGGCCTTGCAGCGCCACCACGTCGCCGGGTTTTAAGGAGGCGGCGAAACGGGCGGCGATGGAGAGGGTCTCAGTCTCGGAATGGGAGATCACCTGGGATGCAGCGTCGCCAGCGGCACCAGCATCTCCTCCAGGGAGAGCCCGCCGCTGACCAATTGCTCCTTGAACTGGGTCACGAAGTACTGAAACTTGTTCGGATAGACGAAATAGAGGTTTTCCTTGGCGATGGCGTAGGTGATGCCGGTTTCCCCCGGCAGCCCGTATTGGGCGGGGGCCTCGACGAACAAAGCGTGGCGCTCGTCGCAGGAAATACCGGTGCCGATTTTGACGCGCGGGTGCGGAGATTGTTCCTCCTGGCAGAAGACCTCCGCGGGGGTGTCGACGCGCACGGCCCCGTGATCGCTGGTCAAGACCACGGTGCGTTTTCGCTCCGCCAGCGCCTTCAAGGCCTCGAAGAGCCGGGAGGAACGGAACCAGTTCAGGGTCAATTCCCGCAAGCCTTTTTCGTCGGGCACGATTTCCAGGAGCAATCCCCCTTGCGCGGACCGGAGGGCGTTCAGCATCTCCAGGAACTCCACCACCACCACGAGCAGGGGAGCGTCGCCGTGCCGGTCCAGCTCCGCGCCCAGGAGTTCGCTGTCTTCGTAGGTCCTGAGGTGGATCAGGCGCGGCTCCCCGACGTCGAGTCCGTTCATGCGGAGTTGCATCTTGAGCAGTTCGCGCTCGCAGGCGATTTCGTCCCCGCCCTCCCGCAGCCGTTTCCACAGTTCCGGTTGGTTCAGGCTCACATCGCGGGGCAACTGGCCGGAGAACAGGGCCGCGCGGCCAATGGTCTTTTCGGTGGGGAGCAGGGCCCAGGCCATTCCGTTTTCCACCCGGAAATGGGGCTCCAGCAGTTTTTGCAGCAGCAGCCATTGGTCGAGGCGGAATCCGGCCAACACCACCAGCGCGCAGGCTTCCCCCTTCTTGAGCAGGGGGAAAACCCGGCGGCGCAGCGTCTGGGTATGCAGATTGGGATTCCCGCCTTTTTTGCTCACCCAATGGATGTAATTCTCCTCCACGAAGGAGACGAACCGCTTCGAAAGCTCGCGCTTGTTGCCGCGGTGGGTTTCCTCCAAGCCGGGATCGGAAAGGTTCTGGAACTCCACGTCCCATTTGCAGAGCTGGAAATGGATTTTCTCCCATTTGGAGTGAGTGGGGTTGGCGAGCAACCCGGCTTTGAGCTCGGCATGTTCCCGCACGTAGGCGGAAGTGACATGACTGTTGCGGATGGCGCTTGAGTGCAGGATTCTTTTGCAAGTCGAGAGCACCTGGGACGGGTTCACCGGCTTGATCAGGTAGCTGCTGATGTTGCGCCCGAAGGCCGCCTCCATGAGGCGCTCTTCCTCGATTTTGGTCACCATCACCACCGGGAGTTGGGCGTCCATGGCCCGGATCTCTTCCAAAGTGGTAAGCCCGTCCTTGCCGGGCATTTGCTCGTCGAGCAAAACGAGATCGTAAGGGCGGGATCGAATCAAGGCCAGGCCGTCGTCGCCGTTGGTAGCTTTCTCCACCACATAACCGTGCTCCTCGAGAAACAGGATATGGGCGCGGAGGAATTCAATCTCGTCGTCCACCCACAGGAGGCGCTTGGGAGCGACATTCATGCGGGAGAGCCCTCTTCCAGCCGCGCGGGCAGCACGACCTGGAACGTCGTTCCCTTATCCTTCACGCTGCGCTCCACGTAAATTCTTCCTCCGTGGTATTCCTCCACGATGCGGCGGCACAACGAAAGTCCCAGCCCCCAGCCGCGTTTCTTGGTGGTGAAACCGGGGCTGAAAACGGCCTGGAAATGTTCCCGGGATATGCCTTTTCCGTTGTCCTCGACCCCAAGGCGAACCTCGCCTTTCACCGCTTCGAAGCGGGTGGATATAATAATTAAACCCTCCTGCGCCTCGATCGCGTCCACCGCGTTGCGAATGAGGTTCTCAATCACCCAGCCGATCAACTCGGCGCTGAGACGGATCTCCGGGATCTCTTCCAGCTTTTCCTCGATGCGGATGCGCTTGCCCAGATGCGGCAGCCGTGCCTGGAAGTATTTCGTCGCGAAGCGGACGATATCGTTCAGGTCCTCCATTTTCAATTCCGGCAGCGATCCGATTTTCGAGAAGCGCGTGGCCACCCGGTTCAGGCGCGCGATGTCGCTTTCCATTTCTCCCAGCACGCGCAGGCTTTTTTCCTGGCCGAGCGCCTCTTCCAGCCGCATGCGCAGGATGTCGATCCAACCCAGGAGCGAGGAGATGGGGGTGCCGAGCTGATGCGCGGTTTCCTTGGCCAGTCCCACCCACAGCAAGGTCTGCTCGCCGCTGCGGATGATGGCGAAGCCGAAATAGCCGATGAAGCAGAAGAGCAAGGTGATGAAGAGTTCGGCCAGGGGCGTCCAACGCAGGACGCGCACCACCGGCGGGTCGCCGTAATGCAGGGCGCCGAAGGCCATGCCCTCCACCTCCAGCGGCAGGGCATGACGCTTGGCGTCCATGCGTCCAAGCCATTGCAGGAGGAAGCGCTGATCTTCCGGGGAAAGTCCGAAAAAGGAGGAAGTGGCGGGGGCGCGGTTCCGGCCCCACCATCCCCCGCCGAGGTTGTTCCAGTTCACCGGCGTGCCATGCGGATCGGTGATGATCATAGGCGCTTCCGACTTGCGCACGATTTCATTGAAGATGACGTTGATCTCCTCGCGTGCCAGCTGCTCGGAGATGGCCACCGCGAACAGGCGGGCCTCCTTGTCGTTGATGGACTCGGCATGCGCGCGCAACTGGGAAAGGAAAACCTGGTTGAGCGCAGTGAAGCCCGCCAGCAGGGCCAACGAGCCGCCGAACAACACAGCCCGGGCTCCCGGAACCGGGATGGCCGTCAGCCGGTCGCGCAGCGCGCGCAACCTCCACAGTCCGGGCAGGCGCAGCATTCCTAGGGTGGCCCTATTTCCTCGAGCCCGCCGAAATAAGGCCGCAGCACCGTCGGCAGGCGTACGGTTCCCTTTTCGGTGTAATGGTTTTCCAGGAACGCCACCAGGATGCGCGGCGTGGCCAAACCCGAGCCGTTCAGGGTGTGAACGAATAGCGGCTTGCCCTGGATCTTGGCGCGGATATCGGCGCGGCGCGCTTGGAAGTCCTCGAAGTTGGAACAGGAAGAGACCTCCAGCCATTTCTTTTCCGCGGGCGCCCAGACTTCCAAGTCATAACATTTTGCCGCGCCGAAGCCGAGGTCGCCGGTGCAAAGTTCCAACACGCGGTAGGGGAGTTCCAGTCGGCGCAGCAATTCCTCGCCCTGTTCGCGCAGCTTCTCCAATTCCCCGTAGGATTTTTCGGGGAGCGAAAATTTCACCATCTCCACCTTGTCGAACTGATGCAAGCGCAGGAAGCCCCGCGTATCCGCGCCCCAGGAACCGGCCTCGCGGCGAAAGCAGGCGGTGTAGGCGCAATAGGATAGGGGCAGGGAAGCCGCGTCGAGGATTTCCCCGGCGTGCATGTTGGTGACGGGAACTTCGGCGGTGGGGACGAGGAAGAGATCGTCGTCGCCGCAGCGGTACATGTCCTCCTCGAACTTGGGAAGCTGGCCGGTGCCGGTCATGGAAGCGCGCGACACGAGCTGGGGCGGGGAGATCTCGGTGAAACCGGACGCCACGTGGAAGTCGAGGAAAAAATTGATCAAAGCGCGTTCCAGCCGGGCGCCCATGCCAGTATAGATGGGGAAACCCCGCCCCGAGATCTTGGCGCCGCGCTCGAAGTCGAACAGTTTCAGCTTCGCTCCGATTTCCAAATGATCGGGGAAGGATTTTTCGGCGGAAGGAATTTCGCCCCAGGTTTTGACCACTTTATTGTCGGCCGAACTTTTCCCGTCCGGGACGGAAGCGTGGGGAAGGTTGGGGCAAAGCAAGGCCAAGGATCTCCAGTTTTCCTCGGCGGCGTCGGCCTTGTCCTGAATTTCCTTGATGCGATTGCCTAGGGACCGGGTTTTTTCGATGGCGGCAGCCGCATCTCCGCCCGATCTTTTGAGTTGGGCGATGGCCTCCGATGCGCTGTTGCGTTCGGCCTTGAGACCGTCAAGTTCGGCGCCCAAGGCCCGCTTTTCCTGGTCGAGGCGCAGCAGGGCGTCCAGGTCAAAGCCCTTTCCCCGTCGAAGCAGGGCCGCCCGCACTTGTTCGGGATCTTCGCGATAGAGTTTGGGATCGAGCATGGGAGATCTCTTCTGGGGGCGTAAATCTAGAACAGCGAGCCCCTCACCCCTGACCCCTCTCCCACGGTAGTGGGAGAGGGGGATCCTTGCGTGGCTCATACGTTCTTCCCTTCCCCCGATTTTAAATTCGCATTTCGTTTTAGCGGATTCTTCGCACGGAAAGAATGTGAGCCCGGAAACACCTCCCCTCTCCCACTACTGTGGGAGAGGGGCTGGGGGTGAGGGCCTTGTTAGTTTGTTCTCCCCGACACCCCATGAATCATCGTCTCCCTTTCTTTCCTGTTTTCCTGCTCGGCATGGTATCTGCGATTTTTTCCCAGACTTACGACCTGGTGGGCCTGGTGATGGATTCCGAGCGCGGCGAACCCGTGGCCGGAGTCGAGATCCGGACCTTGGAAGGCCAGAAGCTCGGGGTGAGCCAAAGCACGGGCCGCTTCGAGGTGACGGTGAACAACCGCCGTATCCATATCCTGTTTCGCCGCCAGGGGTACAAGGATCTCGAAGTGGATTTGGGCGAGTTGCCCAATCTCATCGACGTCGAGATCACCATGGAATCTGCGGTGCAGGAATTGGGCGAGGTCACGACCTATGCTTCGCAGCACGGCCACGATCCCACCCAGGCCCAAAGCATCGAGGAATTGGAATCGATGCAGGGCATGCGCATGGACTTGAACGATCATCTGCGCCAAATGCACGGCGTGGCGGGCATGAACGAATTCACCGGCGACATCTCCGTGCACGGGTCGCGCACCCGCGACGTGACCCATTACCTGGGCCGGAGCCGCATCCCCAGCCTGCGCCATCTCGATTTTGGTTTCCCCGGAAACCAGAGCGTGCTGAACCCGCGCCTGCTCAAGTCTGTGACCCTTTCCGACAACCCGGCCAAGGGCCCCGTGAACCAGGGCAACGCCTCGGCCTTGGTGTACGACTTGCGCGACGGCGATCCCGAGGCCATCCACGGGGATCTCATCCTGGGGTCGACGAACTGGGAGGGCAACCTCAACGGGTATTGGGGGGGGCGCACCTTGCTCGGCAGCTTCCGCTATTTGGATCCCAACGCTCTCGGCGCCCTGGGACGACAATTCTTCACCACGCCCAAGGACGCGCGCCTGCGCCAGGGCGGGCAACCTTGCAATTCCGCCAATCCCTGCCAGCAACTGACCGATCCATTTCAGTTCACCACCGGCGACTTATTTTTGGGCACCTTCCTCCGCGACACTTCCGGCGCCTTCCGCCGCCACAGTCTGGTGGTGGTGGACGACAATTACCGCATCGATCAGGACGTGGGGGCCACTCAGCAACAGGTCACGCCCCAAACCTTGGTGAAGGGGTTCCAGGGAGCCTGGCTGTACTCCTACGAGGCCGTGCAGTCCTCGGCCTCGGGCGAATGGGAATGGGGACTGTCCATGCTCAGTCGCGATAATGACGACTCCTACAGCGACACCTTGCCGCCGAAGCTCCAGTCGGAGGCTGCCTTGTACTGGCCCTGGTATGTCGACGGGCCAGCCGGCTCCTCGACCCATAATTTATTAGGGGACGGCAGCCGCAAGGAGCTTCAGTCCATTTTTTCCCTACAATGGTCGCCCACGACCAAGGTGTTCGGGGCGCAGATGGGTTACGGCTTAGAGCTGGAATACTTTCGGCAGGAACGGGTCGTTTTAGACCTCAGCACCGGCGGCAATAGCAACGCGGAGATGCGCCGCGATTTGGCCCAGGCCGATTTGCTTTACCGCCTGCGATGGAAGACGGCGGATCGGGGGAGTTGGGATGCGTCGCTGGGCGCGGTGTTGGGAAACGACGCGCCTTTTCGAGGGGACGACGGTGGCCTACTGATGCCCTTGCCCCTGGCCTCGCTCCGCTATGCGTATCCGCTGGCCAAGGAGCACCAGGTTTTCGGCGAAGTAGCGATGCGCCAATCGTTGGGCTTGGAACCGGAGGGCTTCAACCGCGTCGCGGCCAAACCCACTTCCAGCGCCGAGTTCAAGTTCGGTGGCGACGGCGCCTTCGGAGGAGCGTTCCAGTATGCCTGGAGCGGCTACACCCGTTGGTATCGCGATCCCGCCCTGCCGACGCCCGAGGCGTTCTGGAACTATGCCGAAGTCCATTCCTCCGATTTCGCCTACGTGGACGGCGGCAACGCCACCGCGCATTGGCTCCCGAGCCATCACGCCGGCCTGGGAATCAACGCTTCGGTGATCCAGGGGGATTATCACCTGCGTTCCGGAGGCTTCCTGCCCTGGGAATCGAACCGCACCTTGGATCTTTCCTCGAACCTGCGCGTATTGCCGCGCAGCGATTCCCTGTTGAGCTTCATACTCACTTACGGCATCAACAACGGCGCGCCGTTGTATGAATACCGCGGGCTGTGGAATTCGGCCACCGGCAGTTCAACTGGAACACGCGCCGTTTACTCCAGCTCCAATTTTCCCGAGTTATCACGCCAACGCATGGACGTGCGCATCAACCTCGATTTGAAAAGCCATTGGCGCCCCCTGGAATCGATGCGCTTTTTCTTCGAGGCCGACAATCTATTCGCCGACTACGACGGCACCTGGGCCGGGTGGCTGGGCGGCACCAATCAGCGCCGCCGCGGCTGGACGCGCACCGACGTCGCCGGCGATCTTCAGCCCGTGGTGACCCGAGGCCTCGGCTTCTTCATCATGTTCGGGCTGGAGGGGAAGCTGAAGATTTAGCCTCACCCCCGCAGGTGAGGTTACTCCCCCGCTCTCAGCGCCCGCAAATCCGTCTTTCCCTTGTAGAACACCTTGAAGGCGATGTTTTCTCCCGCCGCCAGCGATTTCACGGCCTCCAAAAGTTGCTTGGGCTGCTTCACCGCTTGGAAGGAGGGATCCTGCTTGCGCTTGTAATGGGTGATGACCATGCCTTCCAGCATGCCGTTCTCGGCCGCGGAGGATCCGTCCAGGATCTCCAACACCACCGCCCCGCCCACGTCTTCCTTGATTTCGTAACGGGTGCGGGCGTCGGCGTCCAATGCCCCGAAGCGCAGGCCCAGCTTCCGGGAACTGAAGCCGCCGGAGGCGTCTTCGCCTTCGGGGCTGGCGGTGTTTTCCTCGGAGCCTTCCTCTCCGCCATCGGGCTTGGATCCGACTTTCACGTCGAGGGTGATTTTCTTGCCGTCCCGCCAGATGTCGAAGGCGTATGACTTCGCGGGATGGAGATCAGCCACCAGATTGCGCAGATGCGCCGCGTCCAGCACTTGGGCTCCGTCGACCTTGAGGACGATGTCGCCGTTCTTGAGGCCGCCCTTGGCGGCGGGCGATCCCGGCATCACCTCGCGCACCAAGCACCCTTGCGACCCCGGAAGCCCCAGTGCGCCCGCCAGGTTCTCGTCCACGTTGTCGATGCCCACGCCCAGATAACCGCGCGTGACCTTGCCTTCAAAGATGAGATCCTCCGCCACTTTCACGGCCATGTTGATGGGGATGGCGAAACTCACGCCCATGTACCCGCCTGTGCGGGTGTAGATGCTGGAATTGATGCCCACCACTTCGCCGCGCAGGTTCACCAGGGGCCCGCCGGAATTTCCCGGATTCACGGCCGCATCGGTTTGGATGAAATCCTGGTAGGAATCCGCGCCGTTGAATTGGTCACGACGGCCTTTCGCCGAGACGATGCCCGTGGTCACGGTATTCTGCAGGGCGAAGGGATTGCCGATGGCCAGCACCCATTCCCCGATTTGCAATTTGCGTGAATCCCCGAACACCGCGGGTTTGAGGTCGCCCGCCGCCGCGTCGATTTTCAAAACCGCCACGTCGGCCTTCTTGTCCACTCCCACCACCTTGGCGGTGTAGCTCTTGTTGTTGGAAAGCGCCACCTTGACGATGTCGGCGCCTTCCACGACGTGGGCGTTGGTGAAGACGTACCCCTCCTTGGCGATGATGAAGCCGGAGCCCCCGCCCAGGGGGATGTTGCGCTTGGGGGATTTATCCTCCGGGCCGCCCGGCTGCTGGGGCATGCCGAAGAATTCGAACAGGGGATTGTTGAGCTGCTGTTGCTGCGCGCTCCATTTCTTTTCCGTGGTCACCGACACCACGCTGGGGGTGACGGATTCCACCACCTTGCCGAACAGCCGGTTGAGCTCGTCCACCTTGGCCGGATCGGTTTGTGCCGCCGATCCCTTTCCCAGTTCGATGCTGCCGCGCTTGGGGCGCGGCTCTTCCTTTGAATCCTTGGCCGGAGCGGCGAAGGCGATGGGGGTCAAGGCGCAAAGGGCGAAAAGTCGTGTCCAGCGTAGGGCGAACATGGGATTCCTTTCAGGGTTTGGGGATAGTTTACAAAGCTCCCCAGGAACGGCCCGTAACAATGCGTATCAGCTATCGGGCGAAATGAAAAAAACGGCCGGACCCGCATTGGACCCGGCCGCTGAAGAAGCGCGGTTCGGTTATTTCGGCTTGTTGGCCGCCGCCGTTTGGGTGGCTTTGACTAACCGGGCGATGTCGTTGTGGAACTGGCCTTGATCGACCTGCATGCCGTTGAGCAAGGTGCTCATTTGGCGGGTGAAGGCCGCCATGGCGATGGCTTCGTCGATTTCGGCCTCGGTGGCCCCGTCCAGTTTGGCGAGTTCGGTGTGGTGGATGATGCAGAACCGGCAGGGAATTTGGGAGGCCACCGCGAGACCGATGAGTTCCTTGTCCTTGGGAGAAACCGCGGTGTTGGGATTCATCTCGACTTCTTTCATTGTCCTCCAAGCCGAGGCGCGGGCCGCGTCCGGGAAGCGTTTGAAGAACTCGGGAACGAAGCCGATGCTTTGCGCGATATCCTTCAGCGCGCTTTGGCCGTCGACCACGGCGATGGGCGCTGGGGCCGGGGCTTTGCTGGCCATGGCTTTCCGGATATTGCTGACGACGCGGGCGGCGTCGGCGCGGAACTTGGCTTCATCGGTTTGGATCCCGTTGAGTACGGTGCTCCAATGCCGCGTGATGGCGGCCATGCCCACGGCGTCGCCCAGTTCGGCTTCGCTGGCTCCGTTGAGCTTGGCGAATTCGGTGTGGGCTTCGATGCAATATTTGCAGGGGATTTGCGCCGCGACTCCCAGGCCGATCAATTCCTTCACCTTGCCGGGCAAGGCCGTATTGGGATTCATTTGCAGCGTCTTCATCTCCTCCCAAGTGCCCGGTAACATCTGCTCCGGAAATTCGAGGAAGAAATGCGGCACGAAGCCGAGCGTCTTTTGGATGTCGGCGCGAGCTTCCGCCGCTGCCGGATTGCTTTCACTTCCCCGGGCCGCGGTCAATGCCGCTCCCAGCAATAAGAGGGTGGCGCTGAGGGTTGCGATATACTTTTTCATTTTGTTCTCCTGTTTGGGTTGGTGGTTTTTTCCCGTCGGGCTCCGTTGTGGCTCCCTTCGGATGAGGAGAACTTAGGGGGCGCGCGTGTGCATCCCCGTGGGTAGAAGCGTGGAAATGGATTGGGTGCGTAAAACCGGGGATTTTCCCGTGAAAAACGGGTTTTTATTTCAAATCGGATTACCCAAACCCATAGCCAATTCTTCCACGAGTCCGTGAATTCGGCTCGGCAACGGATCGGGGGATTTCAACGCTTGCTGGATTTTGGCCCATTGAGATACGGCTTCTTCCTTTCGCCCCGCTTTCAAGGCCGTCAATCCGAGCAGGCAGCGGGCCCAGGTCGGCTCGGTGACGCGATTCAAGGGTTCGCAGCGTTCGATGGCTTCCCGGCAACGCCCGTGTATGTCCTTCAGCAATCCGGCCCGCAAGTCGAGTTCGCTCCAGAACAGCAGCACATACGAAGTGATGACCTTGCAATCGTCGGCCCGCAGTCGTTCCAGGCTTCGGTTGAATTTGGCCTCGGCGTCGGGTTCTCCCAGAATGCGATAGGCGAGGGAAGCGAGGGCGTCGGGGAAATGCCGATCCGCCGATTTTTGCACCACGTCTTCCAGCGCCCGCATCTTTTCCGCGCAGGCCAGAGCCTCCACGGGAGCGTCGTCTTCCAATTCCAGGCGCGTCAACGAGCAATAGATCTGATGCTCGAAATGGGGGAGATTTTTCGCCCGCATCAACACCTGGGCCTTGGCGAGATGGGAACGGGCTTCGTCCAGACGGCCCTCGCGATGCGCCAACCATCCATGCGACGTGCGGGTGTCCGCCTCGTCCATATCGTGTTCGGCGCAGATCTTTTCCGCTTCCCGGATCAACTGCATGGCCCGGGGAATTTCCTGGTCCGTGGCGATCAGGCATAACGCCATTCCGGACAGGGAATAGGCGCGCGCGGACGGATCCTCGATTCCGGAAACCACTTCCCGCATTTGCAAGGCGGCTTCGCGCAAATCCCCAGGCTGGTTTTGCACGTAGCGCACCGTGGCCATGGCGTAAAGCGCGGCCATCAAAGTTTCTTGCTGTCCCTGTTCCTTGGCTTTCACAATCAGCCGGTTCAGGCGCGTTTCCAAACTTTCATGCAATCGCCCCATGCAATGCACCACCCGGGTGGTCATGAGGCAGAATTCACGCTGTTGGACCCAATGATCGCCCAGTCTGTCGAGATGATCCAGACCGGACTCCACCAGTTTTTCGACGGCCTCGAAGGCGCGCAGCCGGAAGCAATGCTGGCTCGCTTCCAGGCAGGCTTCGGCGGCCAATTCCCATTGTTCCCCGTGTTCCGCGTGATGCGCGACTTCCTCCCAACCGCGCCGGAGCGACGGATTCTGTTTCAGGATTTGCGCCACGTGGGCATGCATGCGCATGCGTCGTGGAGCTGAAAGCGAGGCTTGCGCGCGCTGGCGTATGAGATCGTGGCCGAACAAGTATTCCATGCCGGCATCGCCTTCCACCACTTGCATCAACCCTTGAGCTTCCAACAATTCCAGGGACGAGAGCAAGGCGTGGACGGGCAGGTCCAACAAAGTTTCCATCAGCGCGGGAGGAAGGCCGCGGCCAAGCAAGGAAGCCCATTGCAAAATATCCCGCCCGGTTTCGCCCGCCATGCGAATGCGTTCATCCAGCATCGCTTCCAACGAAGCGCGCGCCCCTTGATCCTCCCCGCCGCCTTCCAACGCCAAGGCGATGGAAGCTAAGGGATGTCCGGCGCTTTTCGCGAACACCGCACCGGGATCGCGTTGCGAACCGACCAATCTCAACAAATCGGCCGTGCCTTCCGCGCTGAGCGGACCGATGTCCCAGGTTTCCGACCACCCCTCCCGTTGCAGCAGGCGCCGAAAGGCTTCCACGCTTTTATCCTGCGGCGAGGCCACGGAGCGCAGGCTTCCCAACATCAAACGAAAGGGGCGGTCCGGATCGCGGATCAGGTATTGCAGCAAAGCCACGGAGGACGGATCCAGCCAATGCAAGTCGTCGAAGATCAAGACCAGCGGCGCCGACCGGGACAATTCGCCCAACCAATCTTTCACCGCTTCAAAAAGGGCGATGGGGTCGAGGCCGCCTTCCGGCAAACTGGAAGGGCGAAGCAAAGGGCCGCCGGCTTCGGCGCGCTCCGAGGCGATGGCGCGGGCCGCGTCGATCCAAGGCCCGAAAGCGCGGCCCCTTTCCGCTTCGAAGGCTCGGCCCCGCAATTGGATCCATCCCTGGGCCGTCAACACCTTCCCCATCTCCTGCAACAAACGGGTTTTTCCGATGCCGGGTTCTCCGCTGAGCAAATGCAATTTCCCGTCCGGGGTTTGCGAGGCAGCGGATAACAGGGCGGAGAAACGCTCCATCTCTTTTTCGCGCCCGGCCATGGGCGGCTGGGCCGGGGAAGCTGGAGCCCGGGATTTTTTTTCTGGAGTACCCTGTA
>JBGPFT010000002.1:0-30079 GCA_041483475.1 Fibrobacteria bacterium
CGTCTTTCCAAGGGAAACGGCCTTTCGCTGGGATCGGGAGGGAGGTTTTCCTTTCGCCGTGGACATGTGCAACGGCAACGGAGCCTGCCGCAAACCCGTGGAAGGGATCATGTGTCCCTCCTTCCAGGCCTATGGCGACGAACGCCACTCGACCCGCGCCCGGGCCCAAAGTCTGCAGGCCGTGATGGACGGCAGCATGTCCGCGGAGGCTTTTACGAGCCCCGAGTTGCACAACGTCCTAGATCTCTGCCTCGAATGCAAGGGATGCAAAACCGAATGTCCCTCCCAGGTGGACATGGCCAAGATGAAGTCGGAATTCCTGTTCCATTATCAGGAGAAACACGGGTATTCCCTGCGTTCCCGGTTGTTCGCGAATTTTGACACCTTGGCCCGGGTAGGATCGGCCTTGGCTCCGTTTTCCAATTGGATTATGAAAAGCCCGCCGGCGAAATGGGCCTTGGGAATGCTGGGTCTGGCACCGGAACGCGCCTTACCGGATTTTTCCCGCCGCCGTTTTTCCCGCTGGTTTTCGGCGCACCAGGCCGATTCGCGAACCGCGTCGCGCGGCAAAGTCGTCCTGTTCAACGACACCTATACGGAATTTCATTTCCCGCATCTCGGACAATCGGCGGTGCAAGTGCTGGAGGCGTTGGGATACGAGGTGATCGTTCCGCCCCGGGCCTGTTGCGGCAGGCCCGCGATTTCCAAGGGCTTTCTCAAGCAGGCCAAGGCCAAGGCCGGAATTTTGATCGGCCTCCTTGAGCCTTATGCCCGGCTTGGTCTTCCCATACTTGGCATAGAACCGAGTTGCATTCTCAGCATCAAGGACGATTACCCGGATCTGGTTCCGGGAAAAACCGCCGATGCCGTGGCGGCCCGCTGCGCAACCTTGGATCAATTTCTGGCGGACCGGATGAAAGCCGGCGAGTTGGTTTTACCCGGACTTATGGAAAATCGGGAGATCCTGGTACACGGTCATTGTTATCAAAAATCCCTGGGCAGCGCGCATTGCACCCCCGATTTGCTGCGATCCGTATCCGGCTTGAAGGTCGAGGAGATCGATTCGGGCTGCTGCGGCATGGCGGGTTCCTTCGGATACGAGAAGGAGCATTACGCCTTTTCATTGCAAGTAGGGGAGACCCGGCTGTTCCCGGCCCTGCGCAAGGCTTCGGACCACGCCGTGGTGGTGGCGAACGGATTCTCCTGCCGATCCCAGATAGGGCATGGAACCGGCAGGAAGGCCGTGCATTTGGTGGAACTGTTGGATTACATCCGCACTTTGCCGGAAAGGAAATCCTTGTAAGCCTTGCGGATCCCTTCCTCCAGCGAAACCTTCGGTTTCCATCCGAGCGCGAGCAGTTTGGAAACGTCCAACAACTTACGGGGAGTGCCGTCGGGCTTGGAGGCATCGAACACCAAATCTCCCCGGTAACCCACCACCTTTTTGACCAATTCGGCCAGGGCGCGGATGCTGATTTCCTGGCCGCTGCCCACGTTGATGGTTTCGTCGTCCCGGTATTCATTCATGAGAAAGACGCAAGCGTCGGCAAGGTCGTCCACGTACAGGAATTCCCGCAGCGGAGAACCAGTTCCCCATACGGTGAAATTCGGTTGCCGGTTGGTCTTGGCCTCATGCACTTTCCGCAACAGCGCCGGCAGCACATGGGCGTTCATGAGATCGTAATTGTCGTTGGGCCCGTACAGGTTGGTGGGCATGCAGGAGATGTAACTCGTATGATACTGCCGGTTGTAGGCCTGGCACATGCGGATGCCGGCGATTTTCGCGAGGGCATAGGGCTCGTTGGTGGGCTCCAGCGGCCCGGTGAGGAGATGATCTTCCTTCATGGGTTGGGGCGCCAGCTTGGGATAGATGCAGGAACTGCCGAGAAACAGGAGCTTTTTCACTTGAAATTCGTGGGCGGCGTGGATGATGTTTGTCTGAATGCACAGATTGCTGTAGATGAAATCGGCGGGATAGGTGTTGTTGGCGTAGATTCCGCCCACCTTGGCCGCCGCCAGGAACACGTAATCGGGTTTTTCCTTTTTGAAGAAGTCGGAAACGGCTTGTTGGTGGGTGAGATCCAATTCACGGGAGAAATGTCCTACGATGTGCGCGAATCCTTGTTCCTTCAATTTGCGGGCGATGGCGGAGCCGACCATGCCGAACAGGCCGGCTACGTAGATTTTCGCGGTTTTTTCCATGGCGGCTAAAAGTATCTCATTTCCGTCGGGCGAAGTCGGGCGGGGGAAACCAAATCATCGCGGGAAAGTCCAGGACAGGCCGAAAGCGCATTGTCCGTGGGAATAAGGACCCCTGGGATTGCGCGCGGGAAACAGCAGCCATTGCCAGCCCGCGCCCGCGTGGACCTTCAGCCCCCACGGCAAATCCCGATCGCCCGTCAGCGAAACCCTCCATTCTTCCGTTTGATAAGGCGACTTGTCCGCCGAGCCGTCCGACAGGGCCGCGAACGGGATTTCCAACGAGGCCCCGTCGAAGGTGAGGTAATCCAAATGCAAAGTCGCCCGCGTCTTCCCTGCCGTCAGGCGCGCGGCATAGCGCCAATCCATGGCGCCGCCCCCGCGCGCATATCCGAGGGGGTAATCCACGACGTATTTGTCCACGAAGGGATTGGCTCCGTCCTTCTGGTTGTTGCTGGCCAGGAGGAAGCGCGAAGTCAGGGTGTTGTAGGGCTGCAGGTACCGATACATCAGGTCGTCGGTATGGATGGCGTGGAAACTTTGGGAAAGCAAGCAAAAGCCGCACATCCATCGGTGCTCCAATCCCAGCATCCAGCCGAGTATGGTCGGGGTGGATGAAGATTCGGTTTCGCCGAAGCGAAGGTCGTCGAGAAAAAGCTCGCCGAAGGTTGAGAATCCGAAAGGAAGCCGGGTCTTGGCATCCAGCGACACTGCCATGCTGGTGAATCCGTCCCGGAACTCGTTGTGCCAAAGGCCGAAGGGATTGAGATCGCGCAGATCCGGGGTTTTTCCGCCCACCACGCTGAGCTCGGTGATTCCGAAAACCCCGGAGTCCCAGGGGAATTCCAGGCGATGGGTTATCAAGGTCTTGATGCGCTCGTCATAGACCCGGAGATGGGCGTTGTCGTTCAGGCTCCCGGGGTAATGGCGCTGCTGCCATTCCTCGGATCCCACCCGGTAATTCGTGCTCAAAGTATCCGTACTGTCCGGCATACCTTCCAGCCAAGGGTTCAGGCTGGAGACAAGAAATAGATACCGCATTCTTTTCATGCGCGCCGCGATCATCACCCCGTTGTGATAGGGTACACTGCGGCTCAGGGCCAGGCCGTATTCCTCGGATGGGGACCAATGCACGGGAAAGCGGCCCACCGTGACCGCGCCCCAGCCGTTTTCAGCGTGGAAATACCCGGCGACGGGTTGATTGAGATCCACTTCCTTATCCGACAGCGGCCAATTTTCTCCGGCCGGGTCGTCATGCCAGGCGGAAATATCGCGCTTAAGTCCCATGCGCAGGTAAATTCGCGCGCCTGGGGAAAAGGCGTAGCGGAATTCCAAATCGGCGGCGGGAGGAAGGTTTTCCCAGACCCGGCCCAATTCGGCGGACGCGCGATGGGCTTCCCATCCCGTGCGGAATACTTCGAAACTGTCGGCCAGCGGATAGGTCCGTTCCAACGGATAGGCCCCGGCGTTGAGGGTCAAGCGGAAAACGGGGGGACTGGAATCCGCCACCGGGCAGGGTTCGCGCAACGAGGAATCCACCGGTTCTCCTCGAGCCGGCAAAACCGTCATTCCCAAAATCAGCCCGAATGCGCCGGCCTTCCGCATGGCCTTAAAGTTTCGGATTGTTTTTGTGCCGTTTCGAGTCCCGGGCCGTCTTTTTAGCGAAGTTTCGCTCCAGCGCCGCGGTCAAATCGACCCCGGTTTGGTTGGCCAGGCATAACAGCACGAAGAGTACGTCGGCCATTTCGTCCCCGAGGTCGCGACCCTGGTCCGACTTCTTGAAGCTTTGATCGCCGTAGGTCCGCGCCAACAACCGGGCCAATTCGCCCACTTCCTCCACCAGCACGGCCAAATTGGTCAACTCGGAGAAATAGCGGACTCCGTAGGCCTTGATCCAAGCGTCGACGCGGCGTTGGGATTCCTTGAGAGTCATCCGGCAAAAGTAACTTTCGCCCATGTTCCGCCGCGACATCCTGAGCTGGTGGCTGCGACCGGGCTTCCTGCGTTCCGCGGGTCGTCGGCGCACCCGGCTTTTCGCCGGCCCGTGGGTGGGGGAGTTCGGCTGGGAGCTGATGCAATGGCAGGGTTTCGTCCGCAAGCTGTCTCGTTCCTACCGTGAAACCACGGTGTGTTGCCCCGAGGGGCATGAGGCCTTGTACGCCGATTTTGCCGCCGCCGTCCATCCACATCGCCTGCGCGGCATCGCCGAATGCAATGCGCTGCGGGACATCGGAAACCCGGAGGAGTTGGAACGCATCCTCGCCCTGGTCCCGCCGGATTGCGATCACCTGAAGCCGCTGGGTTATCAGCCCTTCTCCCGCCAGGAATTCATCCGCTTCGGAACGCAAAGCCCCGAACTGGCGGTGGACTTGCTGTTTCATCCCCGCGGCCGCGGCTTCGGCGCCGAGCGCAATTGGAGCGCGGAACGCTGGCAGGTTTTGCTCGGATTGCTGCGGAGCCAGGGCTATAAGTTGGGGTGCCTGGGTGTCAGCTCCGCCACCTTGCCGCTGGCCGGGGATTTCCTGGATTTGCGCGACCGGCCGTTGTCGGAAACGCTGGATAGCATCGCCTCGGCGCGGGCCGTCATCGGCCCTTCCTCCGGCCCCATGCACCTTGCCAGCCTGTGCGGCACGCCCCATCTGGTATGGACGGATCGGGGCCGGCATGCACGCGGGCGCACCAACCGCGAAAAATACGAGGCTTGGTGGAATCCGTTGAGCACCCGCACCGTGGTGTTGGACGTCCACGGCTTCGATCCGCCTCCGGAGGCGGTGGCCGAAGCGGTGGAATCGTTGCTCGCGTCCTAGCGTCGGGACGATACATATGCATTTTTGATCGGTTTTATGGCGACTGACAGTGCTTTGGGCCGCGCGGAGAAAAGGCCCCCTCGCCGCCGCCTCGCCGTTTGGGATCGCCTGGTGGTGCGCCGCTGGCAACGCGTGGCGCTCCCGACGGGGATCAACCGATTGCTGGTGATCTTCGTGCGCGTGGGCGATGGCTGGGGCTGGGCAGTCATCGCCGGCGCGTTGTACTTGGCCCAGCCCTGGGATCGCTTCAAGTTCATCGTCGGCCAGGCGTTTTTGGCCGTGGCCATCAGCCTTCCGGTGTATTGGGCGCTCAAACTGGGGTTCCGAAGGGCGAGGCCTTTCGCCCTGGCCCGCAGGCTTTCCCCCCGCGTGCCGCCTCTGGACAAATACTCCTTTCCTTCAGGCCATACCATGAACAATCTCGCCGTGGCCATGACGCTGGCCTTGCATATCCCCAGGCTTTGGCCGCTGGCCCTGGCGGTTCCGCTGTCGCTCGGCCTGTTGCGCGTGCTTTACGGAGTACATTTCATCACAGATATCGCGGGCGGCGCCATGCTCGGCGCACTCAGCGCGATGGGCGCGCATTGGCTTTTTCCCCGTTTTTTTTCCTGATCTGGCACCCATGCGCTTCTTGGTTTTGCTTTCCCTGGTCTGCTCGGTGATTCCCGCCTTCGGGGAGAAGGCGGCCGATTCGTCGGCCGCGCCCCCGGACTCCATATCCGCGGGCACGCGCATCGTGGAATACATCGCCTATCCCACCTTGCAAGTCCTCACCTGGCCGGTGGACCACATCATGGTCCCGGTGGTGAGGGTGCTCATCTATCCCAGCCAGGAGCCCATCCGCTATTTCCTGAACGAGAGCGTCGTCGACCGCATGATCGGCCTCATCAGCTACGGGAAAGGGGAGAAGATCATGACCTATCCGACGCTGAACCTTTCCTCCGGAACCTCGTCGCGCACGGGACTCACCTTCCGCAACCGGGCGCTGTTTGGGCGGTCTTCCGAGCGGCTGGTCGCCTACGGCCTGCTTTACGTGAACGGCGACTTCAAGTTGCGGAGCTATGTCACTGCGGACGAGGTATTCGGAACCTCCCTCGGCGCCAAGACAGGGGTGGGAGTGGTGCGCATGAAGAACGCTTCCGCGAACCAGCCGGGCACCAATGAATTCCTTTACTATTCCGATTCCTCGGAAATTTATCAGTTTCAATTGCGGCACCCCTTGTTTCTAGGGTTCCATGCCCGCGGCGCTTTTTTCCTGCGCAGGAATCGCCTGGGCCGGGCTCCGCCCAGCCTGCTCGGCGCCGACAGCCTCGTAAGCGGATTTTTCCGGAATCCGGGCACCGGTCTCATGGACTCGGCGTACCGCGGGCTGGGCCAATCCTTCTGGGAGCGCATCTGGCAAATCGGGCTGACGCGCGATACGCGCAACAATGAAAACATCCCCCTGGCGGGCAGCACTCTGGATTTGGGTTGGAGTTATCACGATGCCGGCCTCCGCCATTCCTATCACGATTGGGGGATGGTGTATTCCAAGTACATGAAATTAGGCCGCGAGCGCTATGAGATCACGTCCGAGGAGGAACGCCGCCGGGGCGGCATGAACCTGACCAAATTTCTTCACCGCTTGGAATACGAAAAGCTGAAACGGGACATGGTCTCCCGGAAGGTGGTGGCCCTTCATCTTTACGTCGGCCAGATTTTCGAACTGCCCGGCAACAGCCTGCCGGTCTACGGGCTGCAGACGCTGGGAAACGACACTCCGCTGCGCGGCTATTCCGGCAGCCGTTTCCGGGATTATACGGTGGCCGGCGTCAGCGCCGAATACCGCTTTCCCGTGTTGCGCATCATGGACGGCACCCTGTTCGACGAGTACGGAGTGCATGGCCGATCCTGGCAGGTCATCGACTATCTCAGCTACAAGAACTCCTGGGGCTTCGGCATCCGCGTGCGGCGGCCCGATATCTTCCTGTTCCGCATGGATCTCGGCATCCACGGCATCTCGGGCGTGCTGTTCAACATGTCGGTCGACGCGCCGTTCTGAAATGAAAAACGCCCCGCGTTTCGGGGGGGCGTTCGTATTTCAAGTTGGCTCGAAAATCAGTTCGTCAACGCCTGCAGATATCCGTCGTACTTCTCGCGCAGCACGTCCTTGTTCTTGTTCCGGCGGATCCGGCGCAAGGCCTGGTCGCGCAGCTGGCGCACGCGCTCGTGGGAGATGTTCAAGGTCTCGCCCACCTCGCGCAGCGTTTGCGGCGCCTCGTGGTTGATGCCGAACAGGCCCTTGATGACCTGCGCCTCCCTCTCCGGCAATTCGGAGAGCAGATCCTTGGCCAGATGCTCCACGGCTTGGATCTCCGCTTCGGACTCGGGATTCACGGCGCGGTCGTCGGCCAAAACCTCCTGGTAGGTGGTTTTGGTGTCGGTTTTGAGCGGCGCGTCGAAGCTGATACCGGCCTCGCCGAGTTGGATCAACTCGCGGATGTCGTCGCCGAGTTCCTTGCCCTTGGATTTCTCCTTGAGCGCCTTGCGCACGCGTAGATGTTGGTTGGCAGGTAAACGAATCAACGAACCCTGTTCGTTGATGGCGCGAGTGATATACGCCTTGATCCACCACACCGCGTAGGAGATGAACTTGAGGCCGCGCGAATGATCGAAACTTTCGATGGCGCGGATCAGGCCCATGGCCCCTTCGCTGACCAGATCCGGTAGCGGGATGGGGCAGCCGCGATACTGCAGCGCCACCTTGAGGACGAAACGCATATTCGCCGATACCAGCTTCTCGCGGGCGGCGCGATTGCCTTCCCGGCACAGCTTAAACAGCATATGCTCGTCCTTCCGGTCGATGGGGCTGGTCTTGCGAATGTCCTCGAGGTACCGCTTCAGGGTCTCGTCGGTGGTATCGAAGGTCATTAAATCTCCTCAACCCCGCCTTCCGAAGGCGAAATCCCCCGGAAAAGCGAAAAGTCAGGCAAATATACCCGGTTCCGGGTTCGAGCGCAAGTAAAAAGTCAATGAAGGTGAAAAAACCCGCTAATTTGGATGAAAAAACGCAAAAATCCGGCTAAGGAAATGTTCCTATGCCGCCGGGTGTACCGGCCCCAATTCCGCGAACAGCCCCGCAAATCCCTCGACGGAAACGTCCTCAGCCCGGCTGTCGGTACGCAGGCCCAGTTTTTCCAGGGCCGCCACCGTGCGTTCCCGCGGGTAAAAAGCTTCCATGGAGTTGGTCAATTTTTTTCGCCGCTGGGAAAAAGCCAGGTCGACGAAGGCCGGAAACAGGGGGTCGGGACAAACGGTCGCCAGCCGGGGCGTCAAGCGCAGTGTGGCCGACCAGACCTTGGGCCGGGGGCGGAAGGATTCGGGTGAGATCTTCTTGAGGAATTCCGTCCGCGCATGGTTTTGCGCCATCACGCTGAGGAAGCCGAAAGCGCGCGAATGCGGATCCGCGCACAGGCGCTTGGCCACTTCGTACTGCACCATGATTTGAACCGACAGGCAACGGTGGAGAAAGGGGAGCAGATGTAGGAGAATGGGTGCTGCACGATTATAAGGAAGATTGCCGATCGCTAGGGGTTTTTGGCCGGGTTCGGGCGCGTGTCGCGAGAGTATTTCGTCCCAGTCCACCCGCATGGCATCGGCCTGGATCACCTCCAGCGCTTTTCCGTCGGAGCGGGAGCGCAAATGCTCCACCCATTTCGGATCGATTTCGATGGCCGTGAGCTTGCGACAGCGCGGGAGCAGGATCCGGGTCAAGGCCCCCTGTCCCGGTCCAATCTCGATGATCCAATCGGCGGGCGAGGAAGGCAAGTCGTCGCAAATGGATCGGACCACGCCCTCGTCGATCAAAAAGTTCTGGCCGAATTTCCAACGATCACGGCGATCGTTTTCGAAGACTTTGCGATTTTGCTTCCCCATGCGGCGTCAAAGGTAAATTGCCCGGGGTTTAATTAGTTTGGCTCCTGCCTATGCTGCTTTAAGGCAGCAACGGTTTCACCACAATAAAGGAGATTCAGATGAACGGAATGAAAAGTTTGTGCGCGACCATCCTCTTATCGACGGTTTGTTTCGCCCAAAACAAGGAAGATGCGGTCATCCAAAAGCGGATCGGCGAGTTTCAGGAAGCCTGGGACAAGCATGACGCCAAGGCGATTGCGGGATTTTGGGCCGAGGACGGAGACTTGGTCAACCCCATGGGCATGTCGGCCACGGGCCGCGCGGACATTGAAAAGTTGGTGGCGGGCGACCTCGCCAACGTCGTCCGGGACGGGAAAACCACATTCGGTAACGCGAAGATCCGCTACGTGAAGCCCGACGTCGTCGTCATCGACATGACCCATGAGATCTCCGGTGCCCATGGTCCCGACGGGAGCGCGATGCCAACCGCCAAGGTGCTGGTTACCGCCGTGGGAATGAAAAAGAACGGAACCTGGTGGTGGGTGGCGGCGCGCCCTATGATCCCTTTCATGCCCCCGGCCCCTCCGGCTGCATCCGCGGCTCCGGCCCCGGCCTTCAAGAAGTAAAACCGGAATTCAAAATGAAGAGGAGGCCGAAAGGCCTCCTCTTATAAATCGCAGTCGTTTTTCAGGTCCTGGTTGACGGCGATTTCCCGTTCCTTATTTTCAAACAGGATTGGAATGTTTCCGTACACTTTAATGGATTTTGCCGAACAGACGTCCAAATCGGAGCTGTCCAGATTCAATTTCTGATCGATCCCGTATATTTCGCTGGGATTCAAATGGATTGAATCTTCGGAATAGGCGCCTCCGGGTGAGATGCTGATGGTTTTATAGTTCTCGGGCGCACTCTTTTTGGAACCCTTATTTTTTTTCGACTTATTCGGTTGATAAGACAAGGTAAGCCTTGTTTTCAAGGCGAATTTTTCCAGCGACACCACATCGTTGGAATTGTTCAGAATAATCGCCTTGAATTTTAGGCTGTGCGGGCCGCAATCCGTCTTGCACATGACGGTTTTGAAAACGATTTCCTTTGGTGCGACATTCGGCGTATCCGCACCTTCCGCATAAACCCACGCATTCGCCCATAACACCAGTGCCATCGCTTGGGGCAGGGTTTTCATTCAGTCATTTTCTTTTTTGACGTTCACGGTCGCGTTATTCGCTTTGTCTACGGCGACGCGAAACAAAATGGGCTGGCAGCATACATGGCAGTCTTCCACGTATTCCTGTTTATTCATCCCATGATCCACTTCCACCTCAATGCTTTCCCAACAATACGGGCATTGAATGAAAGTGGAGTCATGCAGACTCATTTCGGGGGACCTGCCGGGGAGCGGTCTATTTCGCGGCCTTCTTGGCCTGCTTCGCCGCGCGCTTTTCCTTCAAGGTCTTGGCGGGAGCCTTTTTTTCGTTCTTCTGGACGTTTCTTTCCTTCGACATGATAGCTCCTAGGAATGGGTGTGAGTGTGTATTCGCCCTAACTGGGCCTGAGGAAAAATAATCTAGTCTGGGGGCGGCGCGATTAGGGCGGGCAATTCAAACCCCGTAATATTCCCGATACCAGTCCACGAACTTCGATACGCCCGTTTCCACCGAGGTGGCGGGTTTGAAACCCGTGTCGCGCATCAAGTCGTCGACATCGGCCATGGTGTCGGGCACGTCGCCGGGCTGCAGGGGAAGCAGATTCATCTTCGCCTTTTTCCCCAGCTTTTCCTCCAGCACGCGGATATAGTCGAACAGTTCCACCGGGTTGTTGTTGCCGATGTTGTAAACGCGGAAGGGCGCGAGGCTGGCGGCGGGATCGGGATTGTTTCCGTCCCATTTCGGATCGGATTGCGCGGGACGCATGGCCGTGCGGTACACGCCCTCGACTATGTCATCCACATAGGTGAAATCGCGCTTGTGATGCCCGTGGTTGTAAACGTCGATGGGCTCGCCCGCCAAAATGTTTTTGGTGAACAGGAACAAAGCCATGTCGGGTCGGCCCCAGGGGCCGTACACGGTGAAGAAGCGCAGGCCGGTGGTGGGGATGGCGAAGAGATGGCTATACGAGTGGGCCATCATTTCGTTGGCCTTCTTGGTGGCGGCGTACAGCGTCAGCGGGTGGTTGACTCCCTCGTGTACGGAAAAAGGCATGTGGGTGTTGGCACCATACACCGAACTAGTGGAAGCGTAGGTGAGATGCCCGGTTCCATGGCGACGGCAGGCTTCGAGGATGTTCAGGAAACCCACCACGTTAGCGTCCACGTAGGCGCGGGGATTTTCCAGGCTGTAGCGGACACCGGCCTGGGCCGCCAGATGCACGACGGTTTCGGCCTTCGATTCGGTAAAGGCTTTTTCCACGGCCGCGGAGTCGGTGAGATCGGAACGGTGGAAAGAGAACCCGGAATATTTGGCCAGGATGGCCAGACGCGACTCCTTGAGCTTCGGATCATAATAGGGGTTCACATTGTCGAAACCCAGGACGGCGTGACCGCGATCCAGACAAAGCTTGGCCAGATGAAAGCCGATGAAACCGGCGGTGCCGGTGATGAGAAGGGGGGATTTATCCATATGGCTAACGATAGGAAAGAGGTTTGGGCTGTTTGGGTATTGCGGCTAGATGATGGCATTTTCAGAGGTCGAAGGCCAGTATTGGGTCATTGGTTTTTTCATGGCTATGGTTATATTACCATGGTCATATAAGGTGGAGGCGAAGATGAGGATTCCAGCCGGAGAGTTCAAGGCCAAATGCCTGGATCTGATGAATCAAGTGGCCGAAAAAGGTGGGGAATACGTCATCACCAAGCGGGGAAAGGCAGTGGCCAAGCTGGTGCCGGTGACGGATTGGAAGCCCCGTTCCAAGTCGGTTTTCGGCTGTATGAAAGGGACCGGGAAAGTGCGGGGCGACATTATTTCCCCTTTGGATGTGAAGTGGGAAGCAAATGAAGGGTGAACCCATGCTGGGGGCAAGGGGATGGCTCTTGGATACCCATGCCTTTTTCTGGATGGTCCAGGGAGACGGGCGATTGAGGCGAAAGTTGGAGCCGCATCAGTTGGACAGTGCGGCGGACGCCAAGCGCCTTCATCTTTCGGCGATTTCTGTGTGGGAGATCGCCATGTTGGAATCCAAAAAACGCCTTGACCTCGGCATGGAATGTCGGGTATGGGTGGAGGCCGCTTTGTTGGCTTCACGGGTGCGGCTTGCGCCCTTGGATCCCGAAGTCTCCGTCCTGAGCACGCGTCTACCGGAGTTTCCCAATTCCGATCCCGCCGATCGGATCATCGTGGCCACGGTCATGCTAAGGGATTGGATGGTGGTGACGGCGGACAAGGCGATCCTGCGCTATTTAGAATCCCAAAACCGGGAAGTACTCGCTTTGTAGCGTTGGTTCACAGTCTCCACAATTCGACGTCGGCGGGTTTGGATTCACGCGGCAATAGGTTTTTCACGTCGGCTACCACGCCTTTGCCGTCCACGAGCAGTTTTTGGATCAACGGCCAGCCTCCTTGCTTGAAGGGGGCGTGGGCTACGGCCAACACTACGCCGATAGCCGGATGAAGTTTTTCCGTTGGGACGAGGGAAATGCCGTATTCGTGTTCGGCTTCTTCCGGGTAGGCGAAGGGATCGGCCACCTGCACTTCGAAACCGAAGGATTTCAACTCGTTCACGATATCCACCACCTTGCTGTTGCGCAAATCGGAAACATCCTCCTTGAAGGTTAGGCCCAACACGGTGACGCGCGGTTTTCCGGCGTCGAAACGAACCCTCCCGTCTTGTAGGAGAAGTTTCACGACCTCCCGGGTGATGAAACGCCCCATACCATCGTTGATGCGACGACCGGAAAGGATGACCTGGGGGATGTGGCCGAGCTGTTCGGCCTTGTGGGTGAGGTAATAAGGATCCACGCCGATGCAATGGCCGCCCACCAACCCCGGCTGGAAGGGCAGGAAATTCCATTTGGTGCGCGCCGCGGCCAAAACGTCCTGCGTGTCAATGCCGATGCGGTGAAAGATGATGGACAGTTCGTTGATGAGGGCGATATTCAGATCGCGCTGGGTGTTTTCAATCACCTTGGCGGCCTCAGCCGCCTTGATGGAAGCGGCCTTGAACACGCCCGCCGTCACCACGCTCGAATATACGGCGGCCACGATTTCCAGGGTCGCGGGGTCCATGGCCGAAACCACCTTGGTGATTTTGGTGAAAGTGTGTTCATGATCGCCGGGGTTGATCCGTTCCGGGGAATAGCCCACTTTGAAGTCCGTCCCGCAGCGCAGGCCCGATTCGCGCTCGAGGATGGGCACGCAAATCTCCTCGGTGGCGCCGGGATACACGGTACTCTCGAACACGACGATGGAACTCTTGGCGAGATTTTTCCCCACCGTGGCGGAGGCATTGGCCAGAGGGGTGAAGTCCGGGCGGTTGGCCTGATCCACCGGAGTGGGTACGGCCACGATCAGAAAATCCGCCTCGCGCAGGCGGGCGGCTTCGGTGGTGAAATCCGCTTTTCCCCCCTTCAAATCGGCTTCCGCGACGTCGCGGTTCCGGTCCACGCCTCGCCGCAAATCCTCGACGCGTCGGGCGTTCACGTCGAAGGCGATGACCTTTTGCCGTTTTCCAAATTGGACGGCGATGGGAAGTCCGACATATCCGAGGCCGACTACGGCGATGTTGCGTTCGGTTGGCATGGGCACAAGTCTACAAAAACCCGCTTTCCGTTTTCCAGCATCGCGCGCATAAAACCCGGTCCGGTCACGAGCTATATTTCGCCGCCGTGGCCTCCCTGACCTCGGATATGGTGCTTTCGGTTTTGCGGCATGTGCAGGATCCTGATTTGCACAAGGACATCGTCGATCTCGGTTTCGTCAAGAACCTGTCCATCGAGGGCGGCGCGGTGCGCTTCGACGTGGAGCTGACTACGCCCGCCTGCCCCGTGAAGGAGGATCTCAAACGCCAATGCGAGGAATTTGTGCGGTCTTTGCCCGGCGTGACATCGGTGATGGTAAATATGACCGCCCAGCCTTCGAAGGGCTTCGCGGGCAAGCGCACCGAGCTCTTGCGGGACGTACGCCACGTGATAGCGGTGGCCTCGGGCAAAGGCGGTGTGGGGAAAAGCACGGCCACGGCCAATCTCGCCGTGGCCCTCGCGCGCACCGGCGCCAAGGTGGGCGTGCTGGACGCCGACATTTACGGCCCGTCCATGAGCCTCATGTTCCACGTCACCGAGACGCCGTTGATCGATGAGAAGCAGAAACTCGTTCCCGTCACCGCCCAGGGGATCAAGGTGGTGTCCATGGCCATGTTCGCCGAGGACGATAAACCGGTAATTTGGCGAGGACCCATGGTGTCGCAAATGGTCCAGAACTTCGTGCACAACGTGGTATGGGGCGAACTCGACTATCTCCTCATCGACATGCCGCCGGGTACCGGCGACGTGCAATTGACCCTGACCCAAAGCGCTCCACTTTCGGGCGGGGTCATTCTCACCACGCCGCAGGAAGTGAGCGTGCTGGACGCCAAGAAAGGGCTCAAGATGTTCCAGAAGGTCTCAGTACCCGTGCTCGGGATCATCGAGAACATGAGCTGGTTCGAATGCGACGGTTGCGGCAAGCGCCATCATATTTTCCGGCAGGGCGGGGGACGCCGCATCGCCGAATCGTTGGGCGTCCCTTTTCTCGGGGAAATCCCCATCGATCCCGAGGTGGCCGAGGCCGGCGACTCGGGCAACCCCATCGTTGCGCGGAAACCGGATTCCCAGGTGTCCATGGCTTATCGCCGCATCGCCGGGACATTGGCGGCTTCGCTGTCCGTACTCACCGCCGAGCGGGGCGACGTGCTGGGGGAATTCGATTTCAAATGGGAAGAGTTGCAGCAGGCGTGATATGAATTCGCTCATCGCCCCCACAGCGCTGTTGCGCAAGGGGGATCGCGGGCTCGTGATCGGCTGGAATGACGGCGCCCGCTCCGAATACGATGTCCGCAAACTGCGCCTGAATTGCCCCTGCGCCGCTTGCGTGAACGAGTGGAACGGCGAGAAAATCCTGGATGCCGGTGCGGTGCCCCCGGACGTCCGTCCCCTGCGGTTGTTCGCGGTGGGCCGTTACGCCATGGGCGTCCAATGGAGCGACGGCCATGCCACCGGCATTTTCAGCTACGATTATTTGCGCCGGCTCGAAGGAGTGTAACTTTCCCGCCGGGAAGGGCCCGCCGTGGTGGATCCGAACGAGCATCTTTATTTCCGGGATTTGTACCGGCATCGCCTCATCACGCCGGAGGAGGAGAAGGAGTTCGTCCGGCGCATCCGGGAGGACGACGATCACGAGGCTTTGAACCGCCTCATCATCGGCAATCTCCGCTTCGTGGTCTCCATCGCGCGGCGCTACCAGGGCAAGGGACTGTCCTTGCTCGAACTCATCAACGAGGGGAACCTCGGCTTGTACAAGGCGGCCCGTCGCTACGATCCCTCCCGCGAGGTCAAATTCATCTCTTATGCCGTGTGGTGGATCCGCCAGTCCATCCAGAAGGCCCTGTTCGAGCAGGTGGGGGCGGTGCGCATCCCGCCCAACAAGCTGGCGCTCGTGAATCGGTTCAAGAAGGCCTTGGTCCATAACGGCGGCGATTACGGAAAGACGGTTTCCCTGCCTGAGTTCAAGGAAAGCGAGAAAGAAATCGCCGAGATCATGGAAAAGATCGCCGACGTGTCCCTCAACGCGCCCGTAGGCGGTGAAAGCGATTCGCGCGATTCGGTGACCACCTTGATGGACGTGCTCGGCAGCGAGGGCAGCCAGGAACCGGACGCCGAAAAGGCCGAATTGTCGCATGTCATCGATTCGGTGCTGGGTCAGATGTCCGAGCGCGAGGAGAAGGTCCTGCGGATGTATTACGGCATCAATTATTCCCGCGAATTCACGCTGGATGAAATCGGCAAGGAGCTTAAGCTCACGCGCGAGCGGGTGCGCCAGATCAAGAACAAGTCCCTGCGCAAGCTTTTGCGTTCCAAGGAATCCAAGGAGAGGCTATTTCCGTTCGTGAACGAGGAGTGAACCGACCGGCCTCCGCGGCCGTGGCGCTGGTGGCCCTCGTTGTGGGTGGCGGTTTGACTTGGGTGTTCCTCTGGATGTCCCGGGCGTTGCCGGAACGGGGTTTCGCGCTGGCGCCCCACCCTTTCGGCGTCGAAGCGGGCGTGGAATTGAAGCGTGGCGCCGACTTCGTGGGGCCCACGGCCGACTCTTCCGTTTTTCGCGCGCGGACGATTCTGGACGGGATGGGATGGATGGCGGGGAAGGATTCGCCGAACGCGTCTCTGGAGGCCCTGGCGGAAACGGACGCCGCCCTGTTGCCCCGGCCCCGTCAACCTTTGTTGCTCCATCTCCGCGGAAGGATTCTGGAGGCGTTGGGCCGTGAGGGGGAAGCCGAATCGAGCTATGCGCTCGCCGTGCGCATCTCGCCTCAATTCGCCTACCCGCATGTCCGAACGGGATTTTTCCGGGAACGCGCGGGCGACGGCTTGCGAGCGGAAGCGGAGTACCGACTCGCTCTTTCGCTTTGGGCCTCAGATCCCGCGGCCTATTCCGGCGGGAAAGGACGCATCCCTCTGCTGGAGGCGCCCCCCTACGCGGGCCTGGCGCGTCTGTTTTATGGCCGGGGCCATTCCGACAGCGCCATGCTGGTTTTGGAATACGCCCGCCAATGCGGCGTCGCAGATCCGGAAATCGATTTCCTCCGGGCTTTAATCGGCGAGGAACGGGGCGGGTTGCGCTCGGCGGATTCCATTTACCGGGCGCTCATGGCGCGATATCCGAAACGCGCGCGTTACGCCGCCGCCGCCGCCACTTTGGGCTTCAAGGCCCCTCGGGGCGAAGCCGCCCCTGCGGCCCGCGCCGGCGCCGTATTCGCCATTTCCCTGATCGAGCCCTTGGCGCAGCGATTCCCCCGGAACGCCCCCCTGCGTTTGGCGCTGGGGCAGGCCTATTTGTATCGCGGGCTATACGCTTTGGCGGCCGCCTCGTTGGACAGCGCTTTGCGCCTGGATTCCTCCCTGGCCGAAGCCCGACCCTTGCGCGAAGCGGCTTATCGCCAATGGCGCACGGAACCTGGCCCCCGTCCGGATTCCGTGGCCCCCATCAGGGTTTTCAGGCGCCGGACGATCGCGAAAGACAGCGTTCGGGAGGAGAATGCCGCCAAGGTGATCATTCCCGGCATCACCGGCCTTCTGGGCACCTACAGCGTGTCTTGGGGAGCCACGACGGGGGAAGTGCGGCGTGCCTACCCGGGGAAGATTTTCACCACTTTGCCCAACGGAAATTTGCGCGAGACCTTTTCCGATGCGGGTGTGGTGCACGATTATCTCCTGGCCTTTCGGCGGGGAGAATTGTGGGGGATGCTCATCCTCGTCACCGACACCTCGACTTCGGGCCGGGGCGGGGACGTATTCGGCCGCATCCTGCGACTCAAGGCGAAAATCTCAGGCGAGGGGCGCGGCACCGGACAAGCGTCCTGCCCGAACGGAAAAAGCTTTCAGGGCGTGATTTGGGAAAACGACGACACCTTCGAATTCCTGGCGCAATTCCAAGGGCGCGAGAACCAGGTGCGCCTGGCGCGCATCGCGCGGGAGCAATTGCCCGAAAGCCGCCGGGTTTGCGATCTGGAGCGCTTCCTGGAAGCGGGAGCGTGGAAGTGAGGAAACACGCCGTAGGGGCAACCCGCGGGTGGCCCCTACGGCGCGTTCAAATAAGCGTGGATGGCCGCGACGTCCGAGTCGGACAGCGGCAGCTTTCGCATGATTTGGGTCGCCCGTTTCGGAGCGTAACCGGGAGGATACTCCCCCCGCAGGACGCGGGCTTGCAGGAGTTCCAGGCCCGAGCCCTTGAGGGCGGGGCCCAGCGCCCCGTCTTTGCGGGGGTCGGGGCTGTGGCAGGCCATGCAATGAAGGGTGTAAAGGGTTCTTCCCAACCGGGCCGGGTCGTTGGCGGCCGCGTCCTTTTTCTGGCAGGACATGACCCACAAGGCCGACAAGGCGAGGAAAAGACCGATCGTCAGTTTATAGGATGACTTCCGCGAGAACATAGAGAATCACGCTCAGCGCCAAGCCGCAATGGATGACGCCCTTCACTTTCTCGATGGCCTTGACAGCGGGGCCCTTATCACCCTTGAGGGCGTTGATTTCCAGCAGGATCAGAAGAGCGGCGATCAAGCCGAACCACGTCCCCGCCTTGGCGGGATTCACATCCATGGACAGATGACTGGCGGCGGCCATAAAGAAAAGCAAAGGGATGGAAAGCACGGTGTTGGTGCGCGAGGCGATGAAGGCGCGCCGCGCCAGCACGGGTACGTTTTCCACCTGTGCCCCTCCCGCAGCGGCGATGATTTGCTTCTGGCGGGGCCAGATCACGAACCACACGTTGAACCACATCAGTGATCCCATCAGGGCGCCGGTGAGGATGGTGACACCCCATTTGCTGTTCATCAGCATGCCGCCCTCGGCACCCGCTTGAGCGAAGCGAATCAGGATCATGATCCATCCGGTCAGGAAGGTGCCCATGGCGCCCCAACGGAAATACCACAAAGTGCGAGGGGCCAGTTTCTGGTTGACGGCGGTTTTCACCGCGGCGTCGGCTTCGGCCATGAAGCCGCCTTGCATGAAGTTGTAATACCAGAGAATGCCGATCCAGGCGATGCCGAAAATGAAATGCCCCCAGCGGAGCAGGAACAAAAGTCCGTCGAGATTGAATAGGGACCATTCCATGGCGTTTCTCCTGTTTTGTGAGGGCCTCAAAATAGCATTTGTGCCACAATGGCAAGCAACGGTTTTCCGTTCAAATGACGGGTCTCACATATTCCCGAAATACGTTCCATCCCCGGACTATGGCCAAATGTCCGGCCAGGACTCCGACCGCCGCCCCGAGGATTTCCGTGATGTCGGCATTGCGCCCCGGCAGGGCCCGTTGGAGGGTTTCGATGCTCCCGCTGAGAAGAAGCGCGGCGGGCAAGGTGAAGCCGAGCGCCCGCTTTCCCAGCATATAGGCTCCGATCACGCCGATGCTGAAATACGCCGTGACTTCCTGCATGAAATCCGCCAAAGCGGCGAATGAGGCGTGACGGTAATAAGGAAGGAAGGGAACGAAATTGAAGTCTCCGTCGGAATTTCCGAAGCGGTAGGGATAGAGATTTTTACCCGCGATGGCGGCCGCGAATCCGGCCGTGAACAGAATGCTCCAAAACAACGGGCGCCGACGGAAGGGAGGAAGGAAGGCGGCGACGAAACCCAGGAAGACACCCGCGGAAAGGATCAGCGCGTCCCGGAATTCCGGCATGCGCGAAGGGACTATGAACTGGGAACATTCCAGCGACAATCCGGTCAGGAAAGCGCATAGAGCGCCCAGGAATCGCCCCCGTCGCGCCCCGGCTTCGCGAAACAATCGGCAGGTGAAAAGGGAAAAGCAGGCGTAGCGGGAAAGCGCGAGGAGATCGCCGGGCGAAAATCCGACGGCGAAGAAACGGGTCCACACGGCCTGCCACTTGGTTCCCACGGCGGTTTCGAGGGCGAAGTTGAAAGGTTCCCATGCCCCGGCCGCCACGATCAAGCCGAATATCAGCGCTGGGTAAGCGGATTCCGCATCCAGGAAGCGGCGCAACCCCGGACGGGACGGCAAGCCCAATACCGTTCGGCGGAGCCTCACGCCCAATCCCACGCCCAAGGCGGCGCCGAAAGTGTTCCAGAACACGTCGGTCAGCGCGGTATGGCGGGTTTCGGAAAAAAGCTGGAGAAATTCGACGCCGGCGCTGAGTCCGCATCCCAGGGCGATTACGGCGAAGGGCTTCCACCGCGCGCGCTTGTCGGCAATGGCCACGTATCCCAAAAAACCGAAAGGAAGGAACAACAGGATGTTTTGCAGGTAGTCTGCGAGGAATGAAGCCGGCGACGCGGTAATGGGACCGAATGGGAACCAATCGATTTGGACGAAGCGACCCCGGAGAAAATCGGGGCCGGCTTGGAAACGGAAAGGGGTGGAGGTGCCGTAGGTGATATAGAAGGCCGAAAAGCCCCACAGCAGTTTGGAAAGGCGCTTGGGCTTGCGAAAGCCGCCCGTGGTTTGCGGCGTCAAGGGCGTTTCAGACCCGGTCGTCAGGGACGTCGGCGGCGTAATCCGCGTCAGGGATTCCGAAGCCGAACAACCGCAGAAAGTCGGAGTGGTATCCCGCGCGGTCGGCCTGCTGCGCCAGGTTTTCGGTGGTCACAGCTTCCCACCGCCGCTGCACCTCGGCTTGCACGTCGGGCCGCACTTCCAAATCGTCCACCCGGATGCGGCGTTCCGCGTCCACGGGAATGGGACCGCCCGCGTACAACCGGTCGCGAAACAGGCGGTCCATCTGTTCGATGCAGCCCTCGTGCAGGCCTTTTTGTTTCATCACCTTGTACAGGATGCTGATGTAAAGCGGCATGTAGGGGATGGCGGAGCTGGCCTGGGTCACCAGGGCCTTGTTCACCGAGACAAAGGCGTGGCCGCCGATCTTCGCCAGTTTTTCCTCCAGGCGTCGGGCGGTTTTTTCCAAATGGTCCTTGGCGGCGCCGATGGTGCCATTCCGGTATACCGGCCGGGTCACTTCCGGGCCGATGTAGGAATAGGCGATGGTCAGCGCGCCGGAAGCCAACAGGTTCTCCCGCGCCAATCGATCCACCCACATCTCCCAATCCTCGCCGCCCATCACCCGGATCGTATGCTCCACCTCCTCGGGCGTGGCGGCGTCGAGAGTCACCGGACTCACCACGCCGGTGTTGAAGTCCAGGGTCTTGTTGGTGTAGGAAGCCCCGATGGGCTTGAGCGTGGAGCGGTATACGGCGCCCGTGACGGGATGGGTGCGACGGGGGGCGGCCAGGCTGTAAATGAAAAGATCGACGGGACCCAGTTCCCGCAACGCCTGGATTGTCTCCGTTTTCACTTCCTCGGAAAAAGCGTCGCCGAAAATATTCTTGTGATACAGGCCGGCCTTGGTCGCGGCTTCGCCGAAGGCTCGGCTCTGATACCAGCCGGGAGACGCGGTGCGGCCTCTCTCCGAGGGCCGCTCGAAGGCCACCCCCAAAGTTCCGGCCCCGCAGCCGAAAGCCGCGGCGACGCGCGAAGCCAGCCCGTACCCGGTGGAAGAGCCGATGATCAAGGCCTTGCGCGCTCCGCTTCGGATGGGGCCCTTTCCCCGCACATGGCGGATCTGCTCTTCCACGCCCGCAGCGCAACCGAGCGGATGGGCCGTGGTGCACAAAAAGCCGCGTATTTTCGGTTCGATGATCATGCCGAAGCTCCCGCCGGAAAATTAGCTTCTAAAGATTATCTTTCCCCGCCAACGGAGTTCCCATGAAATTCGAAGTCAACAAGCCGGTGTTCCTGGACGCGCTGCAGATGGCCTGCAACGCCATTCCGAGCAAGACCACGCTGCAAATCCTGTACAACCTCCTGTTCCGGCTCAAAGGCAACGATCTCGAGATTCGCGCCACCGATCTCGACATGACCATCGTGCTCAAATTGGCGGTGGAAGGCCACGGAGACGGGGCCATCGTCGTCAACGCGAAAAAGCTCCTGGAGGTGGTGAAGGAATTGCCCGATTTTCCCGTGCTCGTTTCCGTGGACGACTTTTTATTCACCATCAAGTCCGAATCCGGGTTTCAGGGCAATCTCACCGGCTACGACGCCGCGGAGTATCCGTCCTTACCGGAGGTCGAGCAGGCCAAATTGTTCCAGGCCCCGCTCAAGGATTTGCGCTTCCTCTCCGAGAAAACCTCCTTCGCGGTCTCTTCCGATTTCAGCCGCATGAGCCTGACGGGCGTGCATTGCGAGGGCAAGGGTGGCCGCCTGGAAATGGTGGCCACCGACGGACATCGCTTCGGCAAGGCCTGGACGGAGCTTTCGGCTCAGGGCGGAGTGCCCGCCGTCATTTTGCCGCCCAAGGCCCTGGGCCAGGTGCTGCACATGTCCGAGGATCCGGAGCAGGTGATCGAGGTGGAAATCGGCGCCGCCCAGGCGCGCTTCGCCACGCCCACCATCACTTTGCTCACCAAACTCATCGACGGGCCGTATCCGAATTACGAGAACGTCATCCCCAAGGATTTTTCCCGCGTCATGAAATGCAACCGCGAGCAGCTCATGGCCGTGCTGCGGCGCGTTTCCACCATGGCCAACTCCAAGACGCGGCTGGTGATTTTCAATTTCCAGGGGAAGACCCTGCAGCTGTCGGCCCGCAACCCCGATTTGGGCGGCGATTCCGAGGAGTCCCTGCCGGTGGAATTCCAGGGAGAAGCCGTGGAAGTGGGCATCAACGCCGCTTATTTGCTCGAGGAATTGCGCCTCACCCACAGCGAGGAGATCCGCTTCAAGTTCAACAACCCCCTGGGGGCCGTGGTCATAGAGCCCGTGGCGGATAAGGCCGATTATTTCTTCATCGTGATGCCGCTGCGGATTCTCAAAGAACCCGGTTAGGCTTCAAAAACAAGGTTTCGATCTTTGCAATAACGCCGCGTACAGCGAGTCGTTTTCGAAGTAGAAGCGCATGGATTCGTAACGCACGAGGCTGTCTCCGTCCTCCCCGGGGGCCGAATGCCAGAGATAACGCAATTGGTTGGCGTGCTTCATCGCGGGCCGGCCCAGCGAGGAGGTGAATTCCCTCTGTTTCATTCCCGCGTGCAACCATTTTGCGGGGTGAGGAAAATCGCCCGATAACACCCAGGTTTCCACGCAGGGATGCTCTTGTTCGAAGAGGCCGTTGCCGTAGGACTTCCGGAACAAGGTATCGTCCCGATAGTCCTCGTCGAAGGCGAACGGCATGGAGGCTTCGCAACGGGCGGGGAAGATGAAGCCGGTATCGAACAGGCTGTGGATGCGCAAGGTGTCCGTCGGATCCCGCAGGAAGACTTTTTCGGAAGATGCCGCAGCGGCGCTGTCGGCATTTTCCATTTTGCGGAAAACCGAAAACAGGCTTTCCGGTCCGGCGTAATGAAAACTCGTCAGCCGTCTAGGCGAATGCTGGGCTGAATCCCAAGGCGGCGCCCAGGATCCCGGTTTCGCCCCTCTTTCCTTTTGCAGGCAGGCTGTGAGGCAAAAGGGAATTAAAGCCCAGATTAAACAGCGGGAATTCATCCTCACCGTGCCAAATCCAAAGTGAAATTCTCCTTGCCCAACGGGGTTTCCTGGGGGCCTTGCTGGGTGTACAGGATTTTGGTGCGGGTTTTCACGCAGTGCAAGGCGGGTGTTCCGGTTTTGGCGAGATCGCATTGCAGCGCGCTGTCCAGCACCTCCTCGGCCGGCTTATCGTCGTTCAGGCGGGCCAGGATGTCGGCTACCGGGATCTCGGTTTTATTCGACACTTCGCGGACTTTTTGCAGCCGGTCCCCCTGCAGGCGCACCGCGAAAAAGGCCTGGAGATTGATGCCGGCATCGGATCCGATGCCTTGCAAAAGCAACAAAGTGGCGCCGCCCTGGGAACGCGGCGCCCCCCGGAAGGAGATTTCCCCCAAGGGGATGGAAAAAGATCCGGGCAGAAGGCGGATGAATTCCAGGCTGTCGCGGAAAGGTTTCCAAGCGGAAAGGAAAGCGTAATTCTTCCCCGAGGAGGTCAATTCGTTGAGTACGGCCATGCGGTTCCGGCCTCCCGGCAGGGGTTGGGTGAAGCGCGACCAGTCGAAGCGTTCCTCGGGGAAACCCGCCACGATGCGGGGTCCGCGCGGGTCCGCGTTCTGGTCGACGAGTTTGGAAAGATCGGCGAACTTGCCCTCGCCCGCATATCCGAAGTCCACCGCCGCGCCCGCGACTTCGTCTGAAAAATCGCAGGTGGGCGCGCATTGCACTTCGACGGCCAGCAGGTGGAAATCCGATTTGGCGATGCGAAATCCAACGGCTTGGCCTGTACCCATGCAAAGCGGGGTTATCAAACAGAAAACGACATTTCCGGCTTTCATGGATCGCTCCCGAACGCTCTTATGACCGAAATTTAAGAAAACCTTGCCCGGATATTGACCGAAATTGATAAGTCACATCGCCTTGACCGCGCGATTCATGGCCGCGGCCACCCTATCCAGCACTGCGTCGTCATGCGCGACGGAAAGGAATCCCGCCTCGAATTGGGAAGGCGCGAGATACAATCCTTCGCCTAAGCAAGCCTGGAAAAAGCGGGCATAGGCCTTGGCATCGCAGGTTGCGGACGAGGCGTAATCCCGCACCGGATTTCCGGCGAAAAAAGTCGTCAACATGGATCCGACGCGGTTGATGCGCCAGGGCAGGGGACAGCCCTTCATGGCTGCGCGCAAATCGCTTTCCCAGCGTTGGGAGAGTTTTTCCAGGCGATCATAAAAACCCGATCGCGAAACTTCGCGCAAGGTGGCCAGGCCCGCGGCCACGGCCACGGGATTTCCCGACAGGGTGCCGGCCTGATACACCGGACCTTCGGGACTCAGGCGATCCATGATGTCGGAGCGTCCTCCGTAGGCCGCCAACGGCATGCCTCCGCCCACCACCTTGCCCAAGGTCGTGAGATCGGGTTTTACGCCGTACAGGCCTTGCGCGCCTTGCAGCGAAACGCGGAATCCCGTCATCACTTCGTCGAAGATGAGCAAGGTGTTTTTGCCGTCGCAGAGATCCCGCAGCGCTGGCAGGAATCCCGGCTCGGGAATGAGCACGCCCATGTTACCCACCACGGGTTCGACGATGATGGCGGCGAATTCCGCGCCGTGCTGGGCGAACAGGGCTTTGACTGAAGCCGCGTCGTTGAAATCGGCCAGCAAGGTGTCGCGAGCTGTTCCGCGGGTCACTCCCGGACTGCTGGGATGACCGAAAGCCTGCGTTGAGCCTTGCCGAAACGTCATGGCCCCGGATCCGGCCTGGACGAGGAAACTGTCCCCATGCCCGTGATAGCATCCGCGGAACTTCACGATTTTCTCGCGGCCCGTGAAACCGCGCGCCAGGCGCACGGCGGCCATGGCGGCTTCGGTGCCGGAGCAAACCAACCGCACTTTTTCGATGGAGGGCAGCAGGCGGCAAATCGTCTCCGCCATTTCGGTTTCGGCTCCGGTGCAGGCCCCGAAGGACAGCCCCTTCTCCGCGGCCTTTTGCACGGCTTCCACCACGGCGGGATGGGCGTGGCCCAAAATCATCGGTCCCCACGAGAGGACGAAGTCGATGAATTCGCGCCCATCGGCGTCGTACACGAATGGCCCTTTGGCCGAGGCGATGAATATCGGCGCCCCGCCTACGGATTGGAAAGCCCTCACCGGGGAGTTCACTCCGCCCGGTATCACCTTGCGGGCGCGGGCATGGCGGTCGGCATGGGAAGTCATGGCGAGAAAGTTACCGTGTTCAAGGCCGCGATCAAGCCCGCGTCGTCGGCGGTGGGGGCTTGCCGGAAATTTTTCGCGCCGCGCGCGCGCAGGGCTTCGGTGGCGCTCGGACCTATGGAAACCGGCTGCGGACCCTGCGTGGATCCCAAGGTTTTCGCCAAAGCGGGGGCGACGGAAAAAAGATTGGTGACCGCAGATCCCGAGGCGAACAGGATGGCTTTCACTTCGGGCCAGACGGTTTCCAACGCCAAACCCGCTCCGGCGGGGCAACGGGGGGCATAGACGATCCGATTGAGGACGGTAACGCCAAGCTTCGTGAAGTCCTCGGGAAAAAGCCGAGTTTTGGAGGAACACAAATGCAACAGGCGTAATCCGTTTTGCCTGGGAAATTCCGCAAGGAATCCTTCCAGGGACGATTGCTTGGGAACGAAGGCGACGCCGGCGCCGAAAGCCTCGGCCTGCGGGCGCGCCTTGGCGCTGAGGAGATACCAGGGTTTCGCCGCCAGCGCCTTCCGTATTTTCGCGGGAGCTTGGGCCGCCAACATGGGAATCAGATTGGGGGAAGAGACGAGCACGCCGTCGCAGTTGAAAAGACCGGGGTCGTTCAACTCCTCCGACTTCAACACCAATTCCACCAGCGGGACTTCATGCGGTTCATAACCGGCCTGGCGCAGCCGCGCGGATAGGCCAGAGGCCTGTTCGCGGGGACGGGTGTTGAGAATGCCGATCATGCCGTTTCCATTTCAACCGTCGCGCGGGGTGGGAATGCGGCGTTCCCGGCATTCCGCCAGAATTTCCTCCGCCATTTCGTCCACCTCGTCTTCGGCTTCATCGGCATCCAGAACCCGTTCCAAGCGCACGAGTCGTCCCGAGGATGCGTCGCCCATGGCGGCGAGAAAGCGGAAACCGTCTCCGTATGGATAGGCGTGGGCCGCCATGGGAACCTTGCAACCGCCGCCGACGGCCTGCATGAAGGCGCGCTCCAAGCGCACGGCTTCCGAAGTCAAGGCGTCGTCGAGACGGGAAAGGATTTCCTGGACGCGAATATCGCCGACCCGACATTCGAGGGCGAGGGCGCCCTGGCCGATGGCGGGGATGCATTCCGAGAAAGAGAAGGTGTGGAGGATTTCGCCGGCCTTCCCCAGGCGGCGCAAGCCCGCCGCGGCCAGCACCGCGCCGGCGACTTCGCCGCCGCGGGCCTTGGCGACGCGCGTGTCCACGTTGCCGCGCAGGGGAAGGAATTCCAGATCGGGCCGCAAGGCCCGGAGCTGCAGGATGCGTCGGGGCGAACCCGTGCCCACCTTGGAGCCGGGAGGCAAATCGCGGAAGCGTGTTCCGTTGGAAACGAAAGCATCGCGGGCGTCCTCGCGCTCGGGGAAGGCCGCGAGCACGAGGCCGGGGGGCTGGTCCTCGGGAACGTCCTTCAGCGAATGCACGGCGGCGTCGATGCGGCCTGCCAGCAAGGCGCTTTGGATTTCCTTGACGAAAACCCCGAAAACGGGAAAGGCGTCCAGCCGCGTGTCTTGATCCGCGTCGCCGGAAGTCTTGATGATTTCAATCCGAACCGCAAGACCTGGATGCTCCGTCTCCAGCCGGCTTTTCATCGCCGTGGTTTGAGCCAAAGCCAGGCCGCTTCCGCGGCTGCCGAGTACCAGGGCTTTAGGGGGAGTCATTTCCGTCTTCTCCGTCGGTCAAGGCGAACAAGAGGTTGGCATAATAGCCGGCGCGCTGTGCGTCTCCCTGCTCGCCTAATCGCTTCAACTGCGTAGTGGGTCCATGCAGGAATTTGTTGAGCAGCCCATGTCCCAGCGATTCCAGCCTCGGGCGCAGATTCGGTGGCAGATCTGCGGCCCATTTCCCGATTTCCTTTTCGGTCATGGCCCGATAGCGTTCGCGCAGGTCGCGCAGCACCGGCACGATTTCCAACCCCTTCTCCCAGGCCTCGATCTTGGTCGCCTCCTCTTCGGCGACGGCTTCGGCCTGTTGGGCGGCTTGCCGCCGCGCCTCCGCGTTTCCGTCGGTGACGCGCTTGAGGTCGTCGATGGAGAAAAGGAAGGTGTTTTCGATTTCCCCGGCGGCGGGATCGATGTCGCGCGGGGCCGCGATGTCGATGAGGAACAAAGGCCGTCCCTGGCGGGGACGCGCCGCGTTGCGCACCTGTTCGGCCGTGATGACGAGGCCGGAGGCGCCGGTGGCCGCAACCAGCACGTCGCAGCGCGCCAGGTGATCCGGGAGTTCCGGCAGGAGGCGGATTTCGCCCCCGAAGGCCGCGGCCAAACGTTCCGCCGCTTCCCGCGAGCGGTTGAAGAACACGAAATCCCGCGCGCCGGCCTTATGCAGGTGCTGGGCGGCCAATTCCCCCATTTCGCCGGCGCCCACCACGCCCACGGTTTTTCCGGCGATTTCCCCGAGTACTTTGCGGGCCAAATCCACGGCCGCGGCGGCGATGCTGACGGCCCCTGCGTGGATGGCGGTTTCGGCGTGGATGCGTTTGCCTGCGTGCAATCCGGCCTGGAACACTCGGTTCAGATAAAAATCGGTCCAGCGATTTTCCGCCGCCCGCTGATAGGCTTCCTTCACCTGGCCGAGGATTTGCATTTCGCCCAGCACCAGGCTGTCCAGGGATCCGATGACCCGGAAGAGATGGCGAACCGCTTCGCCCCGGACGAAGAAATATCCGTGGCCGCGGAATTCATCCTCGCCGACTCCGCGGCGTTTTCCCCAGGCGCTTTCTACGCGCATACGCGCTTCGGCGGGAACGTCGGTCACGCCGTAGATCTCGGAGCGGTTGCAGGTGGAGAGAATCACCAGTTCACGCAAACCGCCGTCCCGGAGCATTTCCCCGGCGAAAGCCTGGGCTTCCTCTTCGCTCAACATAAGCCGATCGCGCAAGGACGCCGGAGCGGTGAGGTGGTTCACCCCCAATGCGAAGATTTGCGGCTTCCCGGCGCTCAACCTGCCTCCTCAGAAACGGAGGCCGTGCAGGCCCAACAGGTTGATGAGCAAAAGCAGGCCGAACCCGGTCAGCACCGCTTGGGCATGGCGCCGTCCCCGCCAACCCAAGGTCCGTCGCGCGCCGGCGGCGAAAAGGAAAACGGCCAACACGGCGAAGATGCCGATTTCGCGCGGCGACATGCCCCGCAAGGAATCGCGGCGCACCCAGAAGGCGCCGATGGCGGCGCTGGCGAGCATGAGCGCGGCTCCGAGGAAGGCCCAGACGGCTGAAAGCTTGTCGAGCTTGTCCAGAGGCGGAAGTTTGCGGAAGGCCAGGTCGAAGGTTTTTTGCTTGAGTTTGCGATGCAAAATCAAGTAGAGGGCCGCCAGCACTGCGGCCAGGCTACAGGCCGCGTAAGCGGCCAGGGAAGCCACGATGTGGAAGATGAACCAGGAACTGTGGTATTCAGGGGCGACGACAAGTTCCCGGCCCAGAAAGGACAAGGCTGCGACGGCGCATAGCGCGGCCGGGCCTAGGGTGAAGAATCCGAGGCGGCGCGTATCGGCTGACCATTCGGAAAGCAGATGGATGACGCCGAGCATCCAGGCCAGGAACAGCAGGGCTTCTCCCTCGGTCCAGAGGGGACAGCGATGATATTGCGCCGCCAGGGCGATCAACAGGCCGGAATGCACCAGCAGGGCCGCGATGAGGCTGACCTTGGTCCATCGGCCCCGCTTCTTCTCATCCGCGCCGAAAAACAGGCGCGCATAGAACCAGAGACAGGCGGCATAGGCCAGGGGCAGGAGGACCTTCAAGGCGACAAGCATGGAGGGAAAGATACCTCACCCCCCGACCCCCTCTCCATCCTTAAAGGGATGGAGAGGGGGAGAAAGGGGGAAATTCAAATTTTCCGAAATCAATTTCTTAACTGTTTGAAGTGTTCGACCTTCCCCTCTCCATGCCTTTAAGCATGGAGAGGGGTTAGGGGTGAGGTCACATCCCCGGTATTCCCATTCCCTTTGTCAATCCGCCCATCTTTTCCCGGGAATCGGCTTCCACCTTGGCGCAAGCCTCGTTGAACGCGGCCAGCAGCAAGTCCTCCAACGCTTCCACGTCGTTCGGATCCACGGCTTCCTTTTTCAGACGCACGGCTTGCGCCTCGTACTTTCCGTTCAGGGTCACCTTGACCAGGCCGCCTCCGGCTTCGGCTGCATAAGTCGCGGTTTGCAGTTCGCCCTGCAACTTGGCCATGCGACCCTGCACTTTTTGCATTTCTTTCATCATTTTCTGCATGTCCATAGGATCCTCCGGGGAGTTCACGCGGAAACGTCGAGGACGCGGCCCTCGAACATTTCCAACAAGGTTTTCACGATGGGCCGGTTTTGCAAATCCTCGCCGCCCCCCTGCCCCGTCCCCCCGACCCCCGCAGGGGGCGTGGAGACAGGGGCAGGGGAAACCGAAAAGGTCAACGTGAAGGCGGATGCCGGCGCCAACTTTCCGGACAAAAAAGTCCGGAGCGTGTTTTTGTTGCTCTTGTCGGCGAGAAAAAGGTCGTGCTGGTGGGGATCGGAAAAAATTACCTCGAAGGTGGGGGATTCGCTTTCCTCCATTCGCAATCGGCTATGGCGCAAGGGGCTGGCGGTCAAAGGCCTTTCCTGGGAATATTCTTCAACAAGATCAGGCCAGCGTTCTGGGCTTACCCTCACCCCTGGCCCCTCTCCCACGGCAGTGGGAGAGGGGGAGGATGTCGAAGTATTTTCGAACGGAATTTCTTTCGATGGATTTTCTGCCGTTACGGGTTGGGGAAAAGGCTCGGGTTCAGGACTTTTTTTTTTAGCCTCCGGAATTTCCGGAGCGGGCGGTGCGGCGATGGGCGGAGCTTCC
>JBGPFT010000003.1:0-28735 GCA_041483475.1 Fibrobacteria bacterium
CGGGATGGAAGGCGATGCCCAGCAAACCCATTTCATTGGTCTGGTCAACCGCGGGCAACCTGAGAAGCACCGACTTGGTCCAGGTAGCGCCATTTTTGGTCGCGACACTGACCTGCCCGAGATGCTGCTCCAGCACCACGTAATATCCTGGCTTGCCCGGCAGTTCGCTGAAATACAGCGGTTCCTGGAAAGTCGCGCCCCCTCCGGCGAAAAAATTGTTGAACGTCACGGTGGTGGGAATTACTCCCATGGCGCTTGAAAAGCCTAAAACCAAGGACAACCCTAATCCACGCGGCGCTAAATTCTTGCCCCACATAACCCCTCCTCTCGACAAGTCATTTTCCATACACCCTCAACGACATTCAAATATAGGCCGTATCGGCCCATTTTAATTGCGGATTTTAAGGACTAAAGGGGATTTTACTCCCGTAAACGCTGGGGAATCCGCTCGAATTGCAAGATATGCTCGAAAGTTTGTCTTTCCCGAATGATTTCGTCCCGCCCCTGGAAAATGAGCACTTCGGGGGCCAGGCGGCGCGTGTTGTAGTTGCTGGACATGGCGGTTCCATAGGCGCCCGCATCGTGGAGGATGAGGTAGTCGCCGACTTTGGCCTCGGGCAAGGGTCGGGTCACCACCACGCCGCCTTCCTCTTGGGTGAACACGTCCCCGGATTCGCATAAGGGGCCCGCCACCACTACGTCATGAATGGGAAGATCGGAAACGGGTTCAAATCCATCGGCTGGACAAATGGAGATTTCGTGGTAGGACCCGTACATTGCGGGGCGAACCAAGGCGTCGAAACCGGCGTCGACCAGATAGAATCGGTTGCCTCCCGTCTTCTTCACCGATCGGATTTGCGTGACGAGTACGCAGGATTCCGCCACGAGATATCGTCCGGGTTCGACTTCAAGCCGCACGGCATGGCCCGCGCCGCGTTCGATTTCCTTGCGCGCCTTGTCCCAGAGGTGGAAATAAGCCTCCAGGTCGATGCGCGCTTGATTCTTGCGATAGGGAATGGGGAGTCCGCCCCCGGCGCTGATCACGTCGAGGTTCGGTCCCAGGCGCCGCGCGGCGCGCACCATGGCATCGCAGACTTGGGAGAGATGCTCGAAGTCGGTTCCCGAACCGATGTGCATATGCAACCCGTGAATGCGCACCCCGGCCGCGCGCCCCAGGCGCAGGCACTCTTCGAGTTGCGTATGCCAGATGCCGTGCTTGGACCACTTTCCGCCCGTGTTGGTTTTGCGGGAATGCCCGTGCCCGAAACCGGGATTGAGCCGCAGCATCACCGAGGCGCCGGGATAAAAAGATCCCAATTTGGAAATCATGTCCGGAGAGCCGGCGTTGACCGGGATGCGATGGGTTTTGACGGCCTCAATGGCATCGGCGTCGAACAGATCGGCCGTGAACACGATGCCGGGCGAATCCCCTTCCGCGCGGAATCCCGCCTTTAGGGCGCGCAGGATTTCCCCGGCGGACACCGCATCCACCACTACGCCGAGCTTTTTCATCAGCGCGAGCACGGCGAGATTGGAGCAGGCCTTTTGCGCGTAACGGATGACGTCGAAGCGCTTGAGTTCGGCCACCCGCCTGGCGATGATTTCCTGATCGTAGAGGAAAACCGGGGTTCCGTGGCGCGCGGCCAAGTCGGCGATGGAAAGACCCGCGAAACGGGTTAAAACGCTCTGCATGCCCACCTCGGGGGAGGAGGAAAGAGATTCCCCGAGGAATTGCCGGCTTTATTTCAGCCGGTTCAATTCCACCCGCCGGTTCATGGCCCGGCCTTCCGCGCTGCGATTGCTGGTAATGGGCTTGGCCGAGCCGTATCCCATCACTTTCAAACGCTTGGCCGCGACACCCTTTTCGATGAAGTAATTCGCGACGGTTTGCGCCCGGGCTTGGGAAAGCATCTGGTTCTTGACCGGATTGCCTTTATCGTCCGTATGGCCGGAAACCTCGAATCCGGTTTCGGGGCTTTGTTGTATGGAAGCGACCACGCCGTCGAGGACGGAGAAGGATTCGGGAGTCAGCTCCGCCGAGCCGGTGCGGAAATTGACGCCTTTGAGGATCATGGTTTTCACGATTTCCTTCACCAGCGTCTTCACCGCCACGGAATCCGGACAGCCGTCGTCGTCCTGGAAACCATTGACGGTTTCGGCAGCGCCGGGACATTTATCGGAACCTTTGCACACGGATCCGTATTTGGAGGTCATTCCCTGTTCCGCAACCCAAGGGTCGCACAAACCGTCCTTATCGTTGTCGGGATCCGGACATCCGTCTTCGTCCTCGAAACCATCCTTATCCTCAGGATCATTGGGGCATTTGTCGCTGATATTGGGCACGCCATCGTTGTCCGCGTCGAGATTGGGGCAGCCGTCCTTGCCATCCGGGCCCTGGGCATCCATGGGGCATTTGTCCTTTTCGTCCGGAACGCCGTCATGGTCGTTGTCGGGATCGGGGCAGCCGTCCTCGTCCTGGAAACCGTCCATGTCCTCGGCCTCGCGCGGGCAGCGATCGGAGGCGTCGGGAATCCCGTCCTTATCGTCGTCGAGATCGGGGCAACCATCCTGATCCTCGAAGCCGTCGAGATCCTCGGGTTGATCGGGGCATTTGTCCACCTTGTTGGGAATGCCGTCGTGGTCCCGGTCGGGGGAAACCAAGAAGCCGGACCATTCCAACTTGCCGTAAATTCCCACTTGGGGAGCCGTGCTCATGGAAAAAACATCCGCTCCCGAACCTTGTGGGTTATTGTAGGACACGGGCACGGTTTTCCGCTGGCCCAGTCCCAATTGCGCCCCGGCGTGAATTTGAAAACCCATGGGCAATCGCGCCGCTGCGACAAGACCTAATGTGGTCGGTTCGGTGTCAAAATTGCCGATGGAGTCGAAGCGGCTTTCGTGATAAAGTTCCATGGCTAAAAGCAGGTAGGTGTTGATGCCCCATTCCAGGGCCATGCCTCCGAAAAGGATGTCTTGGAAAGGCGGATCGGAGACCAGGTTGGGCTTGCGCGCGCCCGCGTTAAAATGCCAGCGCAGTTCAACTTTGGTGACCTCGGCGAAATCCAAGGTGGCGCCCAAGGCCGCCTGCATGCCGGGACTGCCCGTCCCAAAAGGAGTGGAGCCTTTGTTGAACTTCGAGGGGTTGTCGGTGAACAACTCCAGCTTCCGGGGTAAACTGCCGCCATCCGCCGCGATGGGCGAGGATCCGCCCAGCACCAGGGCCAGGTGAAACAGATTTTGTCCCCGAATGGGAAGTTCGGCCTTGACCCGAACCTGAAGATCCCCCGAACGACCTTCGTCGATGAAATCGGACCCGTTCGCACCTAATCTTTCATAATAAAAGGGCAAGGCGAGGCTGAATTCGCCGAAGGATCCGAGGCCCAATGCCAAGGCGGCCTGGGAAGAGGTCAGGAGATAGGAATCGACCTTGTACGGAAGTCCCCCGCCGCGGCTGAAATTCGATCCGCCCAAATCCCGTTCGTCATTCGACACCAAAGTCGCCAGCGAAACGCCCAGTTTCATGTTTCCGGCCGATGCGGCGCTGAAGACATGATCCACTCCGGTAAGCCCGTCCTGGTTCAGGGCGGCCAGGGAATGGGATGCGGCAAAAAGGGAAAGCGCAAGGGCGAGATTTCGCATGGGGGTCTCCGGTTTAATCCATTGTGAGGCTTGATTTTAGCTAAAACATAGTTCGCGAAGCCAGTAAAAATCAGGGGATAGGCTCAATTGAGCGTCCGAGGCGGCCGGCCTCCCCCTGTCGGGAGCCCCAGCCGGACATCCGTGGACAGATTGACCCAATTAAGGACATTTGATATAGTGAACCTTCACCGGACAACTGCGGATTGAGGGCGGATGGAATACCCTGAATGCAGCTGAGCGTAAGGGACGCCGCGGGCCTACTCGACATCTCGGAAAAAACCGTTTACCGATGGATCCGGCAAGGCTTTTTGCCGGCGTACCGCGTCCAAGATCAATACCGCTTCAATCGCGCCGAGTTGCTGGAATGGGCCACCAGCCGGCGCATCAACGTTTCCCCCGACATCTTCCATGAACCGAAAGAAGGGGGGCCACCCAGCCTTGCGGAGGCCTTGCAGGCCGGCGGGGTTTTCTATCGCATCGAAGGGAGGAGCAAAGGAGAGGTGCTGAAGTCCGTCGTGGAGCAGATGCGCCTTCCGGAGGGAGTGGATCGGGATTTCCTTCTGAGGGTTCTGCTGGCACGGGAGGATCTCGCCTCGACGGGCATCGGGGACGGAATCGCCATCCCCCACGTGCGCAATCCCATCGTGCTTCACGTGTCGCAACCCTTGATCGCCCTTTGTTTCCTGGAAAAACCCGTCGATTACGGATCCTTGGATGGAAAACAGGTCCAAACGCTGTTCGCCATGATCAACCCTACGGTGCGGGCCCACCTTCATCTGTTATCCCGCCTGTCCTTCGCCCTGCACCAGCCGCGTTTCAAATCGCTGTTGGAAAAGCAGGCTCTACGCGAGGATATCATAAATGAAGTGCGCCGCATCGAGGGAACTTTATCGGCCAAGACCTTGAAAACCGCCCCCATCGGCAGATGATTTGGTTCGCCGCATCCGCGTTGGTTTGGCTGGCAGGAGGCGCGGGAGCCTTCCTCGCCCGACGAAACCCCAGGTGGGCCACGCGACTCGGCGCTGGAAGCGCGGTGCTGGGTTCTTTGGTAATCGGTGCTTGGACCGCCTACTTTCTGGTTTCGAAATCCGAAGCCCGGGTCTGGGACATGGGTTGGGGATGGCCTTTCGGGGGCTTTTCCGTAGGCATGGACGGACTTTCCGCGCTGTTCCTGCTCGCCATCGCCATGCTGGGAACGGCCACGGCTGCATATGGAGGGAAATACCTGCTCGCGGATCCGGAGCGGAAAACCCAGGGAAAGGCCTGGTGCTTGTTCAACCTGGTTCTCTTGGGCATGACCTGCGCCGTGTCGGCGCGGCACGCGGTTCTTTTCCTAATCGGCTTGGAGTTGATGAGCCTGGCGGCGGCGTTCCTGGTCTGGCATGAGCATGAGAAGCCGGAGGTACTGGAGGCGGGATGGTTGTACCTCGTGGTGACCCACATCGGCGTCGCTTTCCTCTTGCCATTCTTTCTGGTGCTGGCCAGAAATGCCGGAAGCTTCGAGTTCGGGGAAATCAGCCGCCGCGCCGCCGGCAGCGGTACGCCCGCGCTTTTCTGGCTGGCGTTGATCGGCTTCGGCACCAAGGCGGGCTTCATGCCCCTGCACGTGTGGCTCCCCGCCGCGCATCCAGCCGCGCCCAGCCATGTCTCCTCCCTCATGTCCGGCGTGCTCATCAAAATCGGGATTTACGGCCTGGTCCGCAGCCTGACTTTCTTGGGAGAGCCGCAGCCCTGGTGGGGTTGGACCTTGGTGGGCGTGGGCGCGACGTCGGGCGTGCTGGGTGTTTTGTTCGCTTTGGCCCAGCACGATCTCAAAAGGCTTTTGGCTTATCACAGCATCGAGAACATCGGCATCATCGCCTTGGGACTGGGGCTCGGCGTGCTGGGCCTATGCGCGAAACAACCCGTCATCGCGGCGTTGGGCTTTGCCGGCGGGCTGCTCCACGTGCTCAACCACGCCCTTTTCAAGGGATTGCTCTTTCTCGGCGCCGGGGCGGTTTATCAAAGCGCCCATACGCGGAATATTGAGTTGATGGGAGGGTTGTGGAAGCGGATGCCGTGGACGGGAGCATGTTTCCTGATCGCGTGCGTGGCCATCAGCGGCCTGCCGCCCCTGAACGGTTTTATCAGCGAGGCCCTGGTTTTCGGAGCCGCGTTTACCTCCCAATTCGCCGGCGTCCCATCCCTGGCCCTCAACGGTTCCCTGGTCCTGGGCTCGCTGGCCTTGATTGGAGGTTTGGCGGCGGCCTGTTTCGCCAAGGCTTTCGGAGCCGCTTTCCTTGGGCATGCCCGCTCCCGCCACGCGGCCGAAGCGCAGGAAGTGCCGTTCTCCATGCGCCACCCCATGGTTTTCCTCGCGACCGCCTGCGCTTTCATCGGCCTGTTTCCCCCGCTGGCCCTGGCCGTAGTACGACCCGCGGTGGCACAACTCCTCGCCATCGGCGGGCTTGAGATCGGCGACGCTTTTTTGCAAGCGATCCGGATGACGGGGTTTATTTGCGCGGCCACCTGGGCGGCCATTCTCCTTTTCGCGGCCCTGGCCTTTGCCCGGTCGCGCCTTTTGCCCCGACGCCCGACGGCGATGGCCGTCACCTGGGATTGCGGTTATGCGGCACCCTCGGCCCGAATGCAATACACGGCCTCGTCCTTTGCCCAGCCGCTGGTGGATCTGTTCCGCCCGGTGCTGAGAACCGCAAAGGTGCGAACGCAAGTCACGGCCTTGTTCCCGGGCTCCGCCAGCCTGTCCACACATACGCCGGACTTGGCGCTGGAGGGGTTTTTCGAACCGCTGTTCCGCGGCGCGCGCTGGTTGTTGGGATTCCTGCGGTGGGTGCAGCATGGTCGGATCCAATCCTACGTCCTGTACTTGGCCATCACCCTCCTCTGCCTTTTGCTTTGGAAACTGGGATGAGCATGGATTGGCGTTCCTGGATTTCTCCCCTCTTGGGGCTGTTGCTTTCCCCGTTGCTGTTGGGCATCGCGAACCGGGTCAAAGCCATCCTGGCGGGGCGGCGCGGTCCGCCCCTGTTGCAGGCCTATTTCGATCTTCGGAAGCTGCTGGGAAAAGGAACCGTGTACAGCCGGACCACCACCTGGATTTTCCGCTACGGGCCCGTGATCGGCCTGGCCGCCGCCGGAACGGGATTGTTGCAGGTGCCATTCGGCGGGATCGCGGCGCCCCTTGGATTTGCCGGGGACTTGGTTCTCTTCGCCTACCTGCTCGGCCTGATGCGCTTCTTCACCATCCTGGCCGCCCTGGACACCGGCTCGAGCTTCGAGGGCATGGGCGCCAGCCGCGAAGCGCAGTTCGCCGCTTTGGCCGAACCCGCTCTTTTTCTCGGCATGGCGTCTTTGGCCCAGAGAACCGGAAGCTTTTCCCTTTCCGAAATCTACGCGCAAATCGATTCCCTGGCCTGGATCAAGTGGGGGCCGTCGCTGGCGCTGGTTTCCGCGGCCTTTCTGGTGGTGTTCCTGGCCGAGAACTGCCGAATCCCCTTTGACGATCCCAACACCCATCTTGAACTCACCATGATCCACGAAGTCATGGTGCTGGATCATGGGGGGCCGGATCTGGCCGTCATACTTTACGGCGCGGCGCTTAAACTATGGGCTTTGGGGGCTTTGCTGGTGGGCGTTCTGGTGCCGGTGCGCACCGGGTTCGCATGGCTGGATTTGGCGGCGGCCTTGGCCGGAATGCTGGCCCTCGCCGCCATCGTGGGCGTCATCGAGTCCGCCATGGCGCGCCTGCGCCTTTTGCGCGTGCCTCAATTGCTGGTCGGCGCCGGGGCTTTCGCAGCCTTGGCATTGATCCTCGGGGTGGTGCGATGAGCCGGTCGCTTACGGAATTCATTCTCGTCTTTCTGGTGCTGTCCGACTTGGCCCTGCTGGGATCCAGCCGGTTCACCTTCCTCATCCGCATCGTCGCGGTGCAGGGAGTCCTGCTTGGAGCCATGCCTCTCCTGGCCGGCACCCCGGACTTCGGCGCCCATGCCTGGATACTGGCCGCCGGCATTTTCCTGCTCAAAGGGGTTTTGTTCCCTTGGTTGCTGTTCCGCGCTCGCCGGGAAGCGAACGTGAGCCGCGAGGTGGAGCCGCTGGTGGGTTTTTCCCTTTCGTTGGTATGCGGGGTCTTCGCCCTGGCCTTCTCCCTCTGGATCGGAGTCCGGCTTCCCCTGCCGGCAGCGGCTTCGCACCTGGTCCCTCCTGTGGCGCTTTTCACTTTGTTGTCCGGCCTGTTTCTCATCGTGGCCCGCAAGAAAGCCCTCACCCAGGTGATCGGCTACCTCACCATGGAAAACGGCATTTACGCCTTCGGCGTGACCATGGCGCATCGCGAACCGTTGCTCGTGGAGTTGGGCGTCATGCTGGACGTGTTCGCCGCGGTTTTCGTGATGGGCATCGCCATCTTCCACATCAACCGGGAATTCGACCACATCGACACCTACCGCCTTTCCCAGCTCAGCGAATGGCGCAATGGGGACAAGGCCGGGAAAAAAAAGGCCCCCCGGGACTTGGACACGCCATGATCCTTCCCATCGCCCTTCTGCTGCTGGCTCCGTTTTGCTCCCTGGCCGCGTTTACCCTGCGGAACGACGCGCGGCGGCATGCGTTGCTCGCGGCCTGCGCCGCCATGCATTTCGTCCTCACGCTTTCAACCTGGATCACCTCAACGCCCCCGCTGCTGTCCGGATGGATCGCCCTGGATCCGCCGGGCCGGCTGATTCTGAACCTGGTAAGCTTTCTCTTTCTGGCGGTGGCGCTCTATTCCATCGCCTATTTGCGCAGGGAGAAACACGGCCTGCGCCGTGACGCGGAGGAGGGAATTCTCTTCGTCAACGCCCCCGAGGCGATTTTTAGCGGATGTATCCTGGCCGTCCTGGGCGCCATGACCCTCATCTGCTTTAGCCAGCACTTCGGACTATTGTGGGTCGGGCTTGAGGCCACCACCGTGGCCACCGCTCCCCTGATTTATTACCACCGGCATCACCGCTCCCTGGAAGCGACCTGGAAATATCTGCTCATCTGCTCGGTGGGCATCGCCATCGCCCTCTTGGGCAACTTCTTCCTGGCGGCGGCCGCTTCCGGCGAAGGTGGGCAACACATCCCTTTACTCCTTGGGGAATTGACGCGCCAAGCCGGCGGGCTGAACTCCATCTGGCTCAAGGCCTCCTTCCTGTTCCTGCTCATCGGATACGGCACCAAGATGGGGCTGGCGCCCATGCATACCTGGAAGCCGGACGCCTACAGCGAGGCCCCGGCCACGGTGGCCGCCCTTCTTTCCGGAGCGGTGACGAGTTGCGCCTTCCTCGGATTGCTTCGGATCCATCAGGTTTGCTCCGCGGCCGGCTTGGAGGATTTCACCCGAGGGCCGCTTGTGCTGCTGGGCTTTTTGTCCATCGCCGTCGCCGGCGTTTTTCTCATCGCCCAGGAGGATTACAAGCGCATGCTGGCCTATTCCAGCGTGGAGCATATGGGCGTGCTCGCCTTCGCGCTGGGGTTGGGCGAAGGGGCCCTGTTCGGCGCTCTTCTGCACCTCGTCAATAACGCCCTGGTCAAGCCCCTGCTGTTCTTCGCAGCCGGCAACATCCGGCACGTTTTCAAAACCAAGGCCCCTTCCCAGGTTCGCGGCGTCGTCCGCATCCTGCCCGTCACGGGATTCCTGTGGATCACCGGCATCCTAGCCTCCGCGGGATTCCCTCCTTTCGGGCTCTTCCTCAGCGAATTCATCATCCTGAGGGCGGCCTTGAACCAGGGGCATCCTTGGATGGCGTCGGCTTTCCTGGTTTTCCTCACCGTCTGCTTTCTCGGAATCTCGGCGACGGCGATGCGCATGGCACTTGGGGATCCCCCCGATGCTTTCAAGGATTTTCCCGTCCAAAAAGAGAAATGGACGGCCATCATTCCGCCCTTCCTGCTCTTCGCTCCTTTGCTTTTGTTCGGATTGTATCTGCCGCCTTTCTTCCACCGCCTGCTTCGGGACGCCGCGGCCGCGGTTGGAGGCGGCCCATGATCGGGATCGCCGCCACGCCGGCCGCTTTGCGCAATGCCCAGGGGATTCCGCTGACGCGGATACCCATCCTCGCCTTCGATCTTTTCCGGGGTGGCGTCGTGCGCGACGTGGCGGCCGGCCGCCGCCTTTCGGCTTTGTTCGGATATCCGTCTTCCGCCGGGAGATTATGGCTGGTCGCCGTGGTGTCCAACCCCCAGCTCGGAACTCTGGCGGTTTCTCGGTCCGAGGTTGAAGACTCTTTTGCCTCCCTTACGCCGGATTGCCCCCAGGCCCACGCCTTCGAACGGGAAATCGCGGAACAATGGGCCGTCACGCCCACAGGGCACCCCTGGCTCAAGCCCCTCCGGTTCCACCGAAGTTACCTGCCGGGCGCGGACGCCTGGAACCGCAGTGCCGGAACCGAAATTCTTCCCTCGGTGATGGATTTCTTCCGGGTGGAGGGGGAGGAGGTGCACGAAGTCGCTGTGGGCCCGGTGCATGCCAGCGTCATCGAGCCGGGACATTTCCGTTTCCAATGCCACGGGGAGAACGTCCTCCACCTGGAAATTTCCCTGGGCTATCAGCATCGCGGCGTCGAAAAGGCGCTGCGAGGGGGGCCTGGAAAACGCTCCCTCCATTACGCGGAAACTTTGGCCGGGGATACCACGGTGGGCCATGCCGTGGCCTATTGCCAGGCATTGGAAACATTATCCGGCAGCGCGATCCCGGCGCGGGCGCATGCCATCCGTACCATCGGGCTGGAATTGGAGCGGTTGGCCAACCACACCGGCGATTTGGGCGCCCTGGCCGGGGACGTGGGTTATTTGCCGACGGCGTCTTTTTGCGGACGGTTGCGCGGAGACTTCCTGAACCTCACGGCGCATTTATGCGGTAATCGCTTCGGACGCGGCTTGGTCCGGCCCGGCGGCGCGACCTTCGACTTGGACTCCGCGAGGATTCAAAAGGTCGCGGAGGGATTGAAGAGCGCCCTCGCGGATGTCCGTATGGCCGCGGAGCTTTTGTGGAACACGCCCTCGGTCATGACGCGCTTCGAGAAAACGGGCACATTGACGCGGGAACAGTGCGTTCAGCTCGGCCTGGTAGGCCCCCCGGCTCGGTCCTGCGGGGTCGTGCAGGACGTGCGCTTCGATTTTCCCACCGGCATGTATGCCTTGGCCCAGGTTCCGGTGTCGACCTGGCCCACGGGCGACGTCTTCGCCCGCGCCTATCTCCGTTGGTTGGAAATTCAGCGCTCAGCGGCCTATGTGGAGGAATTGCTGGGCACTTTGCCCGTGGGTCCCGTGCGGGCCGACCCGGGGCCGCTTCCGCCCGAGCAGCTTGTCGTTTCCCTGGTGGAAGGCTGGCGGGGGGAGATTTGCCACGTGGCGATCACCGACGCGCAAGGCCGCTTCGCGGCCTACAAAATCGTGGACCCTTCCTTCCACAACTGGATGGGGCTCGCCCTGGCCATGCGCAACCAGCAGATTTCCGACTTCCCGCTGTGCAATAAAAGCTTCAACCTTTCCTATTGCGGGCATGATTTATGATGAAAACCCTCCTCGCGCGTTGGAAACAAGGATACCGTACCCTCCCCTTTCCGGACGGGACGCCTTCCCTCCCGGATCGATTCCGCGGGCGCCCGATTCTGGACTCCTCCAAATGCCCCGATGGATGCCAAGCCTGCGTGGAAGCTTGTCCGACGGAGGCCATCCATCGCGTCGACGGCAAGTTTCAAATCGATCTGGGCCGCTGCCTGTTCTGCACCGACTGCCAGGAAGCCTGCCCCGAGGGAGCCATTTCATATTCCCAGGATTACCGCCTAGCAGTGCGGCGGCGCGAGGACTTGCTGCTGGGCGAAGAAGGCTTGAAGCTGGCCGAAGCGTTCGAAGAAAAACGGCGGCGCCTGTTCGGACGTTCCCTCAAGCTGCGCCAGGTCAGCGCGGGCGGATGCAACGGTTGCGAAGCCGACGTGAACGTGCTGAACACCATCGTCTTCGACCTGGGCCGGTTCGGAATCCAGTTCGTGGCTTCGCCCCGGCATGCGGACGGGCTGCTGATCACCGGGCCGGTGACCGGCAATATGACCCTGGCTCTCAAGAAAACCTACGAAGCCGTGCCTCCGCCCAAGGTGGTGATCGCGGTGGGCGCCTGCGCCATTTCCGGGGGCCCTTTCTTGGATCACGCGGAGGTTCGAAACGGCGCCAGTTCCGATTTCCCGGTGGACTTGTACATTCCCGGATGCCCTCCGCATCCCCTCACCATTCTGGACGGATTGCTCCGGCTATTGGGGAAACTGGAAAACGAGGACCGGGTTGCACCTCATGGCACGCGCCGATAGGACGCCCAAAAAGGATAGCCCTGATAGGATGCGTCCTGCACCTGCCAGGACTGGAATGAATCCGCAGAAACGTTTCGAATCCTGAATACGTATTCGAAGTCGGAATATTCATCCTGCCAGGGATCGAAAGCTTGCAGGGAATCGTTGTAATAACGGTAGTGGTTGTTCGCGGTGACGATGAACGATCCCGTTTGCGTCCATTGGTCTGCTGTGAACTCGTACATAGGCTTGCCGTCGGCGAAGCGCCCATCGTGGTAAATTCCCCCTGGGCGGAATTCGATGAACGCCAATCCCGAGACGGTTCGGGTGGAATCGATTGGATCGCGGTAGGTTTCCTGATATTCATATCTCCCATCCGTCGGAGCAGGGGGGGGATTCACGCTACGGTACGGAACCCAGCGCATCACGGGACCTTCAAGGGTGTCAAAAACGACTTCCAGGCGCTCGAAGGAAGTGTCGGATATTTTCCGGAGAAAGGACGTGTCCGGCGACAAGGCTTGCCAAAAGCCGAAGTCGGTCCCGTTATGGGAGTAGACGCCAACGAAATTTTTCCACAACATGGTCTCGCCGGCGGATTCCCATTCCCCCTTAGCGATGTAGAAAGGCGTAAAGCCCTGGATGGAGGTAGTCCGGAAACGCCCGTTCGCACCGAGGTTCAATTCGTATTCGGCTCCACGGATTCCGGTCACGGCCTCGTAATCGCCGCGATAGACGCCGGGCACCACCGAGTTGTCCACGGTGACGACCACGGTATCGGTATCCGCCAGCGAATGGGATTGCGCCCGGAACCGCAGGGAAAAAATCCCGGCCTGGGAATAGGAAGGCGTCCAAGAAAAGGTTCCCCCCACGAAGGAGGCCCCGGCCGGAAGAGTGAGCGCAGTAATGGCCACGACGTCGCTGTCGGGATCGGAGGCGGTGACGGTGAAGTTCAGGGGCATGTTTTCATGGAGGGATTGATCCGGCTGGGGGAAGATCGCGGGTGGACGGTCGACGTCGTTTTCCGTGTTGACGTAATGCTCATCCGCTTCGAATACGCAAGAAAAAAGCGCGCAGGAAAGAAACACTCCGGCGTATTTGGGATTCATCACCGGACGGAAGCGGCGGCGCGGAACAAGGCCTGGGGCGAAGGCGCGGGAACGGGGCAGGAGGCGGTGTCGTTTTGGAATGTCGTCCAATAACCGGGGTATAAGGCGTCGCCGTTCCACCACAAATCCAAGCCCTTCCCACCGCCTTGAGGAGACCTTATGCGCATCAGGTATTCGCCCCTCGAGGTGTTCCAAGCAGAAGGACCAATTTCGTCAACGACCCTTTCCTGGAAATTCCTCGCTACGATAAAGGAGCCTATCCGGGACCATTGCGGCGCCTCCAATTCATAACCGAAAAAACCGGTCACGCCCGGCGGAATCCAGGCTAGGCGGCCTTCAGGATTGAGAGCATAGAGGCGGGAGGAGAATTTTCCCGAGTCGCATCCGCGAAAATCGATGTCCCGGTACAAGGAGGGGATGGGCGTGGATCCGAGAATGGAGTTTTCCCGATATTCATAGCGGCCGATTGCGATGGAATCCAAAACGGCCGGACGGTAACGCACCCACATCCATGGGGAGTTTTTCACCAGGGTCGGAATGCTGTCGGTGTTCACGTCGAAATACTCCAGGACGGACTCGTAGCGATCAAAAGAGCCGTCCTGATACGCTCGGATCCGGTAAGTGGTATCCGATAGGCTTGTCCAAAAATCGAAAATGCCCGAGTGCAACGGATCGAAATCGCCTAGTGCATCGAACATGGGCTGGCTTGCCGCATGATTGGTGATGGTCAAGGCGCTTTCGCTGGCCGACCAATCGCCCTTGTCCCGCAGCACGACGAAATTCCGGAGAATGCCCATGAATTGCAAAGTGCTGTCCGCGGCGAGTGTGATTTCCGACTCGATTCCGTACGGGGCCAGGTCGCCGTAATCGCCTTTGTACCAACCCGCCCGGGGCGGATTATGCGCAACCACCGGCAAAGATTTGCAGGGCGCAGGGCCTTGCGCGTATAGAGGCGTCCAAAAACCGGAATTCACCCCGTCGTTCGGCCACCATAGCGTGAAGCTGACGCTGTCCAAAGGAATAATGCGCAGAAGATATTCGCCGTCCGATACCGACCATGTACCGATACTGGTGTCCGTCACCAGCCGCTGTTTGAATTTTTCCGCCACGATGAAGGATCCCTGGCGGGACCATTTTTCCGCCACCATCTCCTCGCGCTGCCAACCGGGCTCGTCCGCCGTGGGAGGGCGGCCCCAAACCTTGCCGCCCAGGAAAAAAGTCGTGAAGATGAATTTACCGGCATCGCAGCCGCTCAAATCGATGGTGCTGTTTATCTGGAAAGGGTGGACGGGATCCGTGGAAGACTCCGCGTAGTTATAGGTGATGGAATCCAGAGGATCCGGGGTGGCGGGGCGATAGGTCACCCAGATTCGGGGAACGATTTTCACCACTTGCGTTGCACTGTCAAAATCCACGCCGAAGCTTTCAATAGGAGAGGGTTCCAGGCGCTTGAATGAGCCATTCCGGTAAACCACGATGCTGTCGGTGAAATCCGGGAACCCGGACCAGCGCATGAACGCGCTGGAGGCGGAACTGCTGCGTTGATGCTGGAACACGGTGAGCGAGCTGCCGGTGGCTCTCCAGGCCCCTTTCATCCGGAAATTGGCCTCGTTTTGCCGGATGCCGGTGAAATGAAATTCACCGTTGGCGGAAAGGATGATCTCCGACTCGATTCCGAACTCGGACAACGCCCCGTAATCCCCTTTATACCAACCCGGTTTGGGCGCGCTATTCGAAAGGGCGGGGCCGGCGGAGGGTGGAAGGTCTTGTTCTCCGCCGAACAGGCAGGCGGAAAGGGCGCACGCCGCGAGCAAGGCCGCGATCTTGGCACCGGTTTTCAGGGAATATCGCACCATGACGTCTCTGTTAATATCCCAGCCGCATCGCCCGCCGGATTCGCGGCCCGGTGAAAAGAGCCACCCATCCTCCCTCCGGATTCCGCTGCGGCGGATTCCATCGGGCCACCCTGTCCCGGACCGTCAGTGCGGCGATTTTCCGCCCGGAAAAACCGCATACCTGGATCCGATCAACGCCCTCCAATCCCGTGAAAAGGAAGAGGGTCCCCAGCCTTTGCACCCGGATGCGGCCAGCCCGCGTGAGAGGCGGAAGAATGGCCGCGCCCGGGGTGATGCGGACGTACGCGCTCCGGAGCCGTTGGTAGTTGTACCAATTCCCTGTGGAGGAGTTGAAAATATGCCGCCGTTCCTCGATGACATTGCCGTTGCTGTCCAAGGTGGAAAAGGATCGCTGCACGAAGAGCCACTGTGCGCCGGTCCAAACCTGTCCATAATAAGCGGAATCCTTGCCCGTGGAGGCATAGGCATAAATATCCTTCCAATCGTTCACCCAGCTCCCCGAGCCATCCCACAATTGATAGACGATGCTGTCGGGCTTCTGGAAGGTGCCGTAGGAGTACAGGTCGTTCCAGCTCGAATCCAAAATTCCCAACGGGTTCGATTCCAGGCCTGATTGGCGGATCAATAGATCGCTGGCGTCGTACATCAAGGTGTCCTTGCCGGCGATTGCCCATTGGCGGAATAGCGGGGACCACAATTCGCGCTGGTTTCGGACGGGTTTTCGGCTGGCGCTGTATTCGGTGGAAATCCGAAGGGTATCCAACCAGGTTCCCGAAGTCCAGGTTTGCACCAGAATGGAAACCGGATCTTTCCAGGAATCGAACCGGACGCTGTCCCTTTCCTGGTTCTCCCAAGCCCCGGTACCGGTATTCCATCCTTGCTGCACCGTCACGTCCAGGGAATCGCCTTGATAGGAATGCGTGATCTGAAGGCTGTTTTCCCACATCCTGGCCGTGGAGTCCCACAATTTGCCGATCCGAGTCAATTCCGTTCCCAGCGAATCATAGGTGATGGCGACGGAATCCAGGTTCCCCCAGGCGGAACCAGACCAGGCTTGGTCTTTGACTCCGATGATCCGGGCCCATATGTCCGGGCTGAATAAGGTTTGCATGGAGTTGGTCCACTGGCTGTTGTTCCACGTGTCCACGTTTAACTGGATCACCACGAAGGTGTCGGGAGCCGCGGCCTTGGCCAAAGGCGAAAGACCCGGCGCGGAAACGCGGACGGACTGAAGGTCGTGGCGCAAATTCAACCATTCTCCCAGCGCTGGCCGTGCATGCAATGCAAAAGGCTTGGGAACAACGGGCGTTTTGGTCCAACCGGAAACGGGAACGGGTCGGGCGACGAATGCCGCCCCAATCAGGAAAAACACGGCCGAAAATGGAACGAGGTTTTTCACGGCGAACCTCCGCTGCTTTTACCGATATTGAAGGTAATTCAGCCCGCCCAAACCGGTAAGCCGTTTCTCCGCGAAAACGCGGCCTGGATTAAGCCCGGGCCAGAAGCTCCCCCAAATCAGCCCGGGAACCCTTCGGAAAAACGACCGCCGAAGCCCAGGTCTCCGGCCGCAAAACCTCCCGGGCGCAGCGCCGCACTTCCCCGCGGGTTACGGCCTCGATGGCGGCCAAAGTCTTTTCCAGCGTTTCATCGGGATCGCCGCCCAACAAGCGGCGCGCCAGCACCGACATGCGGGCGTGGGTGGATTCCAAACCCAGGAGTATGGCGCCGGTGATGCTTTTCTTGGCGAAGTTGAGCTCGGAGGTCGACAGCCCTTCGCGGCGAAGGCGGCTGAGTTCGCGTCCGATTTCGTGGACAGCCTTGATCAGATTCTTCGGTTCCGTGGCGAATCCGATGTTGAACAGCCCTTCATGGGATAAAAATTCCGGATTGGAAAAAATAGTGTAAACCAAGCCGTGGCTTTCGCGCAGGTTCTGGAACAGCCGGGAACTCATCCCGTCCCCGAGCACGGTGTGCAAAAGCATCAGAGGGAAGCGCAAAGGGGATTTCAAGGCGTAGCCCGGCCCGCCGATCAGGACGGTGGCCTGTTGCACGTCCTTGTTCCGGAACAGATGCCGGGCGCAGAAATTTCCCGGACGCCGTTTCAGCATGGGCCGCGCGCGCGAAGCGGTTCCTTTCCGGGAAGCCAATCGGAATCGCCGCCTTACCTGCGCCACCACCTCGGCATGATCCACGCGTCCCACCGCCAATACCGCCAGGGGAACGCGCTCCCAGGCTGCCTCGCGATGCCGAAGCAGCATGTCGCGGCCCAAGGCGCGCACGGTTTTCTCGGTGCCGGCGATGGGGCGACCCAAGGCTTCCGACCCAAAAGCGGCCCGGGAAAAAAGATCATAGACGAGATCGTCGGGACTATCCCCCGTGCTGCGGATCTCCTCCATCACCACTTCTTTTTCTTTTTTGACGTCGGACGGGCTGAACTTGGCCGCCAGCACCATGCCGAGCAAAGCGTCCAGGGCCCCCGGAACCTCGGTGTCCACGACTTTCCCGTGGAAGCAGGTCTGTTCCTTGGAGGTATAGGCGTTGACCTGGCCTCCCGTGGCCTCGAAACGCTTCACGATGTCCAGGGGACCCAGGCGATCCGTGCCCTTGAAAACCATGTGCTCGAAGAAATGGGAAAGGCCGCCCTGGGAGGGGATTTCATCGCGCGAGCCGGTGTCGAGAAAGACGCCCAGGCTGGCGGAGCGGAGTTGGGGCAGGGACTCGGTGGCCACCCAAATCCCGTTTTCCAGGCGCTCGCGACGCAATCGCGGCGGCGTTTTCACGGCGAAGCCGACCGCCATCAGGCGGATTGCAAAAGCGCCTTGCGGCTCAGCTTGATCTTGCCCTGGGGATCGACGCCGATGCATTTCACGTCGAGTTCATCGCCCATGGAGAGGATGTCCTCGACCTTTTCCACGCGCTGGGGCGCGAGTTCGGAGATATGCACCAGGCCTTCCTTGCCCGGGAGGATTTCCACGAAGGCGCCGAAAGCGACGATGCCCTTGACCTTGCCCTTGTATACCTTGCCCACCTCGGCTTCGGCGAAGATCTCGTTCACCATTTTGAGCGCCATCAGGGCGTTGCCGCGATGCGGGGCCGAGATGGTGACCAGGCCGACATCGTCAACGTCGATGGTCGCCCCGGCGTTTTCCTGGATGCCCCGGATGATCTTGCCTCCCGGACCGATGAGATCCTTGATCTTCTCGGTTGGGATTTGCTTCTGGATGATGGAGGGAGCGAGTTTGGAAAGTTCCCGGGCGGCGGGCAACGCCTCACGCATCTTCTCCAGGATATGCAACCGGCCTTCGCGGGCTTGGTTCAGCGCCTGATCCATGATGGCCGAGGTGATGCCGCGCAGCTTGATGTCCATCTGAAACGAGGTGATCCCCGTCGCCGTGCCGCATATCTTGAAGTCCATATCGCCCAGATGATCCTCGGTGCCGTTGATATCCGACAAGGTCTCGAAGCGGGTGCCGTCGGAAACCAGGCCCATGGCGATGCCCGCCACCGGAGCCTTGATCTTCACGCCCGCATCCATCAGCGCCAAGGTGCCGCCGCATACCGAAGCCATGGATGAAGATCCATGCGATTCCATGATGTCGGAAACGATACGGATGGTATAGGGGAAGCTTTCCGAGGTCGGCAACACGGGGGCGAGAGCGCGCTCGGCCAGAAAACCGTGTCCCACTTCGCGGCGGCCGGTGGCGCCCATGCGCTTGGCTTCGCCCACGGAGAAGCCGGGGAAATTGTAATGCAGCATGTAATTCTTGAAAGTTTCGCCCAGCAGGGATTCCACCCTCTGCTCGTCGCGCTTGGTTCCCAAGGTGACCACCACCAAAGCCTGGGTTTCGCCGCGCTGGAAAAGGGCGGAGCCGTGGGCGCGGGGCAATACCTGGGTTTCGATGTCGATGGCGCGGACGTCCTTGGAACCGCGCCCGTCGATGCGGCGCTTTTCCGTCAATACCATTTCACGCATTTCGCGCCACTGGATTTCTTCCAAATATTTCGCGATCTCTTTTTCGCGCTCGGGGTATTTCTCCGCCAAGGAGGCCACCACGTCCTTTTTGATTTGCGCCATCACGGCGTAATGGGCCTGCTTGAGCATGTTGGTATGAAACGCCTGGTGAAGCAACGGCTTGGCCGCGGCCTCAACCGCCTTGACCAGATCCGGGTCCACCGGCTTGGGGACGAAAGGCGTTTTCTCGATCTTGAATTTGGACAGCAATTCCTTTTGCCCCTGGACGATGCGCTTGATGGCGTCATGGCCGGCCATGATGGCATTGACCATCACATCCTCGGAGACCTCGAAAGCCGAGCCTTCGACCATGAGGATGGAGCTCTCCGAACCGGCGATGATCAATTCGACGTCGGCGGTTTCGAGCTCCTCATGGGTCGGGTTGATGATGACCTTGCCGTCCCGAGTTCCGATCACCTTGACGGCGGCCACCATTTCCTCGAAGGGAAGTGACGAAAGCCCCAGGGCCGCCGAGGCGCCTACCACCGCGATGGTGTCGGCGTCGAATTTATCGTCGGCCGAAAGCACGGTGCAGACGATTTGCACTTCGCGCTTGTAGCCATCCGGAAACATGGGCCGCAAAGGACGATCGATGATGCGGCAGGTCAACACTTCCTTGTCGTTGGGCCGGGTTTCACGCTTGAAGTATCCGCCGGGAATCTTGCCGGCGGCGTAGAATCTTTCACGGTATTCCACCGTGAGGGGGAAAAAATCGCCTTCCTTGTCCTCGCCGGCGCACACGGTGCACAGCACCATGGTATCGCCCATGCGGGCCAAGACGGCGCCGCCCGCCTGCTTGGCCATGCGGCCGGATTCGAGCGTGATGGTTTTGCCGTCGGATAGGGAAATGGAAACGGTTTGCGCGGACATGTTTTTCTCCAGTCTGCCGGTGTCCGGACTTCCCGAACAGCGATACAGGGATGTGAAGGAAAGCGCTTTAACGACGCAGATCGAGCTGCTTAATCAGTGTTCGGTAGCCGGCGAGATCGGTTCGGGTGAGGAAATTGAGCAGCCTCCTTCTGTTGGCCACCATGATGGTCAGCCCGCGTCGGGAATGCTTATCCATTTTATGGATTTTCAGGTGCTCCGTGATTTCCGCGATGCGATGGGTGAGCAAGGCGATTTGCACGCGCGGATTACCCGAATCTTTCTCGTTCTTGCCATACCCCTTTACGAGTTTGGCGGCTATTTCCCGAGTCATGGTCGACATAAAAACGCTTTCCGTCGGTTTTTTGACTGTTGTCTATTTCTAGGGGTTGGAAGCTTAGCATTTCCACGCATTTTGGGCAAGGAAAACGCCTTACCACTTCCAGCTTACATTGGGCATGAATAGGCCGAGGAGCAAAAGCACCACCACCAAAATGCCCCCGACGATCATCAGGGGTATCACGATGCTTTTTTCATTATCCAACAAAGAGGTCTTGTCTGCTTCGTTCATGGTATGCTCCTTGAATGCACCCCCAACAAGTGGGGAAATCCATCGGTTAAATAATAGTCTATTCGGCATGGGCCGGCTTGATGTTAGTTTTTCATGAAGACATGGAGGCATGATTTTGCGCAATAACAGCGCTTGGCTTGTTGGAACAGCTTTGCTGTCCGCCTGTGTTTTCGAAGCGGATCAGCTCCCTCCCATCGTCGTTGCGGGGTCCGATCGCAGCGTGAATGAAAACCAACTTTTAAACTTCGCCGTCACCGTCTCGGATCCCGGCCGGGAGGCGGTGGCTTTGACCGCGCTCAACCTCCCCTCCGGGTCCGATTTCTCTGGCGGGATTTTTTCCTGGACACCGTCCTATTCCCAGGCCGGAAGTTATGCGTTGAGGTTCCAGGCGCAATCCAATTCCCTGAGCGACACCGACACCGTCATCGTCATCGTCAATAATGTCGACCGACCCCCTTCCGTCAATGCAGGGCTTGATCGGGGCGCGTACGAAAACAAACTTCTGAGCTTTGCCGTCACCGCCGCCGATCCCGACAGCAACTTGGTTGCGCTGTCCTTGATCAGTCCGCCGGCGGGCGCAGTCATCGCGGGTAGTAATTTCACCTGGACGCCGTCTTATTCCCAAGCTGGGATTTATTCGCTCCGATTCAGGGCGCAATCTTATTCCTTGTGCGATACCGACACGGTGGTCATCACCGTCAAGAACATGGTGAGGCCCGGGTTTTATTACGGCGGTTACGGACCGGCTTACGATTCCACCGGATTCGCCAGCGAGTTGACCCTGGACTCCAACGGGAACCACCGTTGGTTCAAGGTGGAATACAATTACGCTACCTTGGATTTCCAAGGCAAGTGGACCGCCACCGACTCTGAGCTGACGCTTTCCCAACAGCTTTCCAGCTATCTCGATTACAATTTTTTCGGGCAGCAGATTCTGGAACAATTCCTGAATTTCCAACCCGACTCGTCCGACACCATCCCCATACGCAGGATTACCGACACCTCATTCGAAAGGTTTGAAATAGCCCCGGATGGTCGCCGGGCGATTTGGGTACCCTACCGCCTCACCCACCAAACCCGGCCCGCCGCCGCGAAATACGTGTATCGCGATACCACCGATGGCTGGGATTCGGTGGGAAACCCCATCCCCGTGGTGTACAGCCATGAGTACCGATTTGCCGATTCCGGAGCGGTTTATCACTACTACGAAAACGTCCTCCCCTTTGTCGAAATCGCTATGCCGAATTGGCTGCAGGTCGGATCCTTCCTGGTGGCCGATCACCCGCGCCGCCGATTTTACGTCGACTCGCTCCAGGATTTCGGGCCATGGGCGGATACGCTGGGCGGGGATTGGGTGAGACGGCTGCGCGATGTCACGGACACGTCCTTCCAGATGTGGGATCCCTTTTCCTATCCGGGAAGGTGGATGGATTTCCGGAAAGAGCCCTGATCAAGGCCGCCACGCGGCCACGTCCTCCGCGATTTGGCGGCGCAGGGATTCCCCGGAGTCGAAGGCTTTTTCCGGCCGGATGAAGCGGCGCAACTCGAATCCCAATTCTTTCCCGTACAGATCCTCATCGATACCTCGGAGGTGGATTTCCACGGACGGGATTTTTTCGCCCGCGAAAGTGGGCCGAAGGCCGATATTGCCCACGGCCGGAAACCGATCGTCGCCGATGCGCGCCTCGCCTCCGTAAACCCCGAAGGCGGGCAGCGCCTTGCGCTCTTCTTCGAGACGTAGGTTGGCGGTGGGAAATCCGAGTTGGCGGCCGCGGCCTTCGCCCCGCACCACCTCGCCTCGGAGGGAATAAAACCTCCCCAGCATGGCGCCGGCCTCTTCCACCCGGCCGGCCTTGAGGTGATGGCGAATGGCCGAGGAACTCACGGTCTCGCCGTGCTGCTCCACCGGCGCGATTTCATGGATGGAATCGGATCCGAACGTCTTTCTGAGCCATTCCGCGTTTCCGACCGCGCCCTTGCCGAAGCGATGATCCGGGCCCAGGAAAAAACGCCGGCCTTGCAGGCGCCGTATCAGGATTTCACGGATGAAATCCCCGGCCTCGAGACCGGCCAGGCCGGAATCGAAGACGAGGGTGACGACGGAAATTCCCAAGGCGGCGATCAGCTCCTCCTTTTCCCGGGCCGACGTGAGCAGGACGGTGCGCTTGTCCGGAAAGAAAAACGCCCGGGGATGGGGCTCAAAGGTGAGGGCGACGGGATCCAACTTCAGGCGATCCGCTTCCGCGCGCAGGGCCTCCAGGATGCGGCGATGACCCAGGTGCACGCCGTCGAAATTGCCCAGGGCCACGAGGGCGGGCCGGGAACGCGAGAGGGATTTCCAATCCAGGGGAGTCATGCAGCGGGCAAAACCTTGCGCGGGTTCAAATGGCCCAGCGAATTTACGGTTCCGATGTCCAGCAGCTTTCCTTCCGGGGAGAATACACTGAAGGTGGACGAGGTCGCCGCGCCTCCCGGCATGGGCGCATAACCCGCCGCGGGCACGGAATTGCCGTTGAGCAAAGCGCTGACGAAGGGAGGACGAATCCGCAGGGCGGGAAGGTGGTCCACGGCTTTTTCCACCGGCAGAAGATCCTCCACGCCCCGCACGACCTCAGGGGCGACGGCATCCTCGACTCGGAAAGGACCGACGGCGAGGCGGCGAATGTTTTCGGCTGCGGCCCCGCATCCCAAGACCCGGCCGATGTCGTGGGCCACCGATCGGACATAGGTTCCCTTGGAGCAATCCATCTCCAGGGTCGCGACTCCTTCCGAGAAGTGTACCGGTTCCAGGCGATCGATGCGCACCTGCCGGGGGCTCAAGGCCACGGTTTCGCCCGCACGCACGCGATCGCAGGCGCGCTTGCCTCGGATTTTCACCGCCGAATACGCGGGGGGAAGTTGGGTGATCTCCCCGCGGAACCGGGGGAGAACTTCCTCCATCTCGCGCAAGGTGATATGCCCCGCGTCATGCCGCTCCATCACCTTTCCCTCGAGATCATACGTGTCAGTGACCAGGCCCAGCCTGACGCCGAAGCGATAACGCTTGGTCATGCCCTCGAGGAATTCCAACAAGCGCGTTCCCGTGCCCACCCCGACCACGAGCAATCCCGAAGCCGCGGGATCCAAAGTGCCGGCATGGCCGATTTTACGGTCCCGGAATATCCGTTTCACGGGATATAAAGCCTGGAAGGAGGAAATCCCGACGGGTTTGTCCAGCAGCAAAAGCCCGTTCACTTCTCTCTCTCTTCTTCCTGATCCCGCACCTCCTTCAACAGCTCGGCGATGCGGATGCCGTGATCGAGATTCCGATCCAATTCGAAAATGACGCGCGGCACCGTGCGCATGTGCAGGACCTTGGCGAGATGGGTGCGCATGCGCGGGGCGTACTGGGTGAGCGCGGCCAAGGCGGCCTGTTTTTCGTCTTCGTCTCCCATCACGGACACCACCACTTTGGCCTGGCTGAGATCGGGGGACACGTCCGCCTTGGACAAGGTGATGAAGCCCAGGCGGGGATCGGAAAGATCGCGCAGGATGAAGGTGCTCAGCTCGCGCTGAATCACGTTTCCCACGCGTTCGGTTCTGCGGGTCACCTCAGGCGGCTACCGGTGCCGTCAGTTTGCGAGCCACTTCGACCTTGCGGAAGAAAGCCAGCACGTCGCCGGGCTGAATGTCCTTCACGCCTTCCAGCCCGATGCCACATTCCAGGCCCGCCTTGACGGACTTGGCGTCGTCCTTCTCGCGCTTGAGGGAAACGACCCTGGCCTCGCCCACTTCCACGCCGCCGCGATAGAGGCGGGCTTTGAGATCGCGCTCCACCAGGCCGCTTTGCACCTTGCATCCGGCCACCACGCCCACCTTGGGGATGTGGAACAGCTTGAGGATTTCGGCTTCGCCCGCCACCACTTCGCGGAATTCGGGCTGCAGCATGCCTTCCATGGCGGCCTTGACTTCGTCCACCACCTCGTAAATGATGCGGTAGATGTTGATGGTCACGCCTTCGCGCTCGGCCAAATCGCGCACCTCCTCCGAGGGCAGCACGTGGAAGGCGATGATGAGCGCGTCCGAAGCCGCGGCCAGGTGCACGTCGGCGTCGCGCACGGCTCCGACGCCCTTGTTGATCACCAGCACCCGCACTTCCCTGGTGGAGAGCTTTTCCAGGGCCGTGGCGATGGCCTCCACCGAACCGTCCACGTCGCCCTTGATGATGACCTTGAGCTCGTGGAATTCGCCCGATTTGATTTGATCCGACAGTTGCTCGAGGGTGATATGGCGCTTCTGCCGGAGTTCGCGATCCTTGGCGGCCATGCGGCGGCGGCCGGCGATTTCGCGAGCCTCCCGCTCGTCGGCCACCACGGTGAGCGAATCTCCCGCCTGCGGGGTCCCATCGAGTCCCAACACCTGCACCGGCGTGGAAGGCCCCGCTTCCTTGCGGGGTTTGCCCCGTTCATCGAGCAGCGAACGGACCCGGCCCGCGAAGACGCCGGTGACGAAGGGATCGCCCACGCGCAGGGTTCCGCTTTGGATCAGCACCGTGGCCACGGCCCCCTTGCCCTTGTCGAGCCGCGATTCGATCACCGTGCCCACTGCGGCCCGATCCGGATTGGCCTTGAGTTCCAGGATTTCGCTTTCGAGCGCCAGCGTCTCCAGCAACTTGTCCATCCCCGTTCCCGCCTTGGCCGACACTTCGACGCAAGGGACTTTTCCGCCCCATTGTTCGACTTCGATTCCATTTTCGGACAACTGCGCGCGGATTTTGTCGGGATTGGCCGCGGGCAGGTCGATTTTGTTCAGGGCCACCACGATTTGGCAATTCGCGTTCTTGGCCAAAGTGATGGCTTCCTTGGTCTGGGGCATGACCATGCTGTCGGCCGCCACGACCAATAGCACCACGTCGGTGACGTCCGCGCCGCGCGAACGCATGGCCGAGAAGGCCTCGTGGCCGGGGGTGTCGAGGAAGCAGATGGGACCATGCGCCGTGTCCACCAGATAGGCGCCGATATGCTGGGTGATGCCTCCCGCCTCGCCAGCGATGACGTTGGTCTTGCGGATGAAATCGAGGATGGAGGTTTTGCCGTGGTCCACATGCCCCATGACGGTGATGATGGGGGCGCGATGCTGCTGATTTACACCGTCCTCATCCTCTTCGCCTGAAACTTGCGCGTCCTGGGCGTACTCGTCCATGAGATGAGCTTCGTAGCCGAATTCGTCGGCGACCAAGGCGATGATCTCGTGATCGAGCCGCTGATTGATGGTCACCATGAGGCCCAATTCCATGCACTTGGCGATCACCTGCGCCGGCAGCGCGTTCATGAGGCCGGCCAATTCGCCGATGGTTACGAACTCCGCGACGTTGAGAAGGCGCTTTTCCCCTCCCTGCGCCTCGGCCCCCTCTTCCTTCTTATCCTTGAACCGCCCCTTGCCCGTGGTGCGCGAAAGGCTGGCCATCACCTTGGTGACGTTATTGCGCGCCTCCAGCAATTCCGCTTCGATTTGATCGCGCGACTTGCGGCGATGGCCCCCCCCTCGGCGCTGGGGACCTCCATGGGTTTGTTCCCGCGCTCGCTCTTTGTCCTTATCCTTGTCGCGATCGCTGCGGCCGGTGTTGACGACTCCCGCCGCCTGGGCGCGCAAGGCGTAAATATCCTTCGGCGGCTCAAAAGCGCCGCGCTCCCCCGCGGGACGATCGGGACGAGGTACCCGGGAAGGGGCGAAGCCTCCCGTTCCCGTGCCTCCACGTCCACCGGAAGAGCCGAGGTTTTGCGGCACGAACGGGCCGCCGCGACTAAGCCCCCCCTCGCGATTTCCACCCTCACGTGGGGGATAACTCCGGCCGGACCCACCGGACCCGGGGCTTCCGGGAGCCACGCGCTGGAAATGCCCGGAATAACCCTGATCGCGCTGCTCCTGGTTCCGGAAACGAGGGGGAGGAACGTCGGCGCGCGATTTGGCGATGCGGGCCAATAGCGCCGCGTCGGGTTTTTCCACTGACACCTTGAGTTCGGAATGCAGGGAGCGCGCCTTGGCTTCGGCTTCCGCCGGCGTGTTCACCGATCGGTCCGGGGCGGCGGCGGGGACCACAGGAGTTTCAACGGGAGCGACGGGTTTTGGCGCAGGAACCGGTTGGACTTCAATGGGGGAAACGGCGACCGGCGTGGCCGGTTTTTCCTCGGACGGCTTTTTCGCCGCCGCTTTCGTCTCCGCCGCGGAAACGGGAGCTTTTTTCAGCACCGCCTTCATGGGAATTTTCTTGCCGGCCTTCACCATTTCCTCACGCTCCGTCCTCGCCTTTTCGGCGAGGATGAACGGTTTCACCTTGACGAAATTGGGCTGGTCGATCATGCTCGACGACGACTTGACCTCTACGCCCGCCTCTTGAAGGAGACGAAGCAGGACTTCGCTCGCCAGCTCATATTGCTTGGCCAGCGAGGAAACGCGTTTCTTGGCGGTGTCGGTCATGGTGGATCCCGGGTCAATGTAATATTATTCGCCTTCCAGCTTCTTTTTGGAGAACAACGATTCCAATTCCGAGAACCGGCTGGAAGTCAAGCTGGGAGCGGTCGCGGACTCAGTCGGGGGTGCCGCGCCCTCGCGCGGTTTGAAGAGCGCGTCGCGCTCCTCGGCCGGCATGTTGTTGAATTCCGTCTGGCCGTAAATGTCCAGCTCGCGCTCGAGCAACTTGCTCGCCAGGCGCACGTTCTGGCCGCCGCGGCCGATGGCCTGCGAGAGATCCTCGTCGGCCACGATCACCACCACCCGGCCGTCGCCGATGTCGGTGATTTGGCGGATGTTGGCCGGCGAAAGGGAGCGCCGGATGTACACGTGCAGATCCTCGCTCCAGTGGATGATGTCGATGCGCTCGTTGCTGAGCTCGCGCACGATGGCCTGCACGCGGTTGCCCTTCATGCCCACGCAGGCCCCCACAGGATCGATGCGCTCGTCCTTGCTGATCACGGCGATCTTGGCGCGGAAACCCGGGTCACGCGCCACGCCCTTGATGAGGACGATGCCGTCCCCGATTTCCGGCACCTCGAGTTCGAAGAGCCGGGCCAGAAGTTCCGGATGGGTGCGCGACAGCAGCACCTGGGGCCCCTTGACGTTGGTGCTGACGCTGGCGATGTAGGCGCGGATGGTGTCGCCTTGGCGGTAACGCTCCTTGCGGATCTGCTCCCGCAGGGGCAGAATTCCTTCCGTCTTGCCCAAGTTGATGAGGATGTTGCCCCGATCCACTTGCTGTACTGAACCCGATACCAAGGTTCCCACGCGATGCTGGTATTCCTCGTAGATCTTCTCGCGCTCGGCATCGCGCACCTTTTGCAGCAGCATCTGCTTGGCGGCCTGCACGGCCGCGCGGCCGAAGTTCTCCACCGGGATCTCCATCTCCAGGTAATCGCCCGCCACGGCCTCCTCGTTGTACTCATGCGCCTCGTCCAACAGCATGTATTTCTCGTCGAAGGCGGCCACTTCCTCCGCCGTCATTTCCGGCGTCACGTCGGGATAGTCCTCCACTACGGTCACGCGCAGAAAAACGTGCAACTCCCCGCTTTTGGGATTTACGTCGGCTTCGATGTTCTTCTGCAGGTTCAGGTATTTCCGCGCGGCATTCACCAGCGCCTGCTGCAGGGTGGAAAGCACCACGTCGTTGTCCAGGTTCTTCGACTTGGCGATGAGATTGAGGCTTTCCAGGATGTCGGTTTCCATGGTTTTTCTCCTTTAAGGAATCTTGATCTCCAGCTTGGCCTGCGCCACCTGGCGCAGCGGGACCCGCAAGGCCTGGCCCCGATTTTCCAATACCGCTTCATGCTCGTCGACGGAGGTCAAACGCCCCTCCCATTCGAGTTTGCCCGCCACGCGCTCGCGGCAGAACACGCGCACGTCGCGGCCGAGATTGCGGCGCCAATCCGCCAAGGCCTTGAAGGGGCGGTCCACCCCGGGCGACGACACTTCCAAGAGATAGGGCGAATCGCCCATCCAATCCTCCGCATCCAAAACGGCCGAAAGTCCGTGGCTCATGCGCGCGCAGTCTTCCATGCTCACGCCCTCGGCCTTGCCCACGTAAACCCGGAGCAAACGCCGCCGTCCGCCGCGTTGCAGCTCGACGTCCACGAGTTCGAGGCCATGCGATTCGGCCATGCCACGCGCCAGCGCGGTGATTTTTTCCGTCACATCGTCCATAGCGTCTCCGCGGAAAAGCCCCTTAAAACAAAAACCCCTTGCGGGGCTGCCGAAGGGGCCAATCCCGGCGTCCCGACCGGTCGAAATCGAACCAGAACGCCTTTATACGGAGGGTATATGTAGTAGCTTTGGAAAGCGATGACAACCCGCCAATGCTGAAAGCCATCGCATTATTGATCATAGGCGGAGCCGGAATCTGGTTCAGC
>JBGPFT010000004.1:0-25690 GCA_041483475.1 Fibrobacteria bacterium
GATCTCGCAGGTTTGGATTGGCCGGAATCCATCAAGCGCATGCAACGCAACTGGATCGGCCGTTCCGAGGGCGCGGAGGTGGATTTCCGCCTGGATGGCCGCATGGAAACACTGCGCGTTTTTACCACGCGGCCCGACACCTTATTCGGAGCGACTTTCATGGTGGTGGCGCCGGAACATCCGTTGATGGAAATTTTGACCACTGCGGATCAGCGCATCACGGTGGACGCTTATCGTAGGCAAGCCGCCGGTAAAAGCGATTTTGAACGCGGGTTGGACAGGGAAAAAACCGGCGTGTTCACCGGGAGCTACGCCTTGAATCCCGTGAACGGAATCCGCATCCCGGTGTGGACAGCCGATTACGTGATGATGGGCTACGGCACCGGCGCCGTCATGGCCGTGCCGGGGCATGACGCGAGGGATTACGCTTTTGCCAAAGCCAAAAATCTTCCCGTCGTCGAAGTGATTTCCGGCGGTGACATTTCCCGGGAAGCGTATTCGGGTGAAGGAGCGCTGGTGAACTCCTCCTTCCTCGACGGCTTGGAAGTGGATTCCGCCCAGCATCGGATCATCGGCTGGCTGGCGGAAAAGGAATTGGGAAAAGCCCGCGTGCAGTACAAATTACGCGACTGGCTTTTCTCCCGCCAGCGCTATTGGGGCGAACCATTTCCCATCGTACACAGCGACATGGGACCGGAATCCGTGCCGGACTCCGAACTGCCGGTGCGTCTGCCGGAATTGCGCGATTACAAGCCCACCGGAACCTTCGCGCCGCCGTTGTCCAAAGCCAAGGATTGGGTCCAAGCCGCCCCGGGAAAACGTCGGGAACTGAACACCATGCCGCAATGGGCCGGGTCGAGCTGGTATTTCTTGCGCTTTCTCGACGCTGGCAACGACAGCGTGCCCTGGAGCGTCGAGGCCGAGAAATACTGGATGCCGGTGGATCTCTATATCGGCGGGGCCGAGCATGCCGTGTTGCATCTCCTCTATGCGCGCTTTTGGCACAAGGTCATGTACGATCTCGGCCGCGTTTCGACTCGCGAGCCTTTTCAAAAACTGGTGAACCAGGGCATCATCCTGGGCGAGGACGGCGAAAAGATGTCGAAGTCGCGGGGCAACGTCGTGAATCCCGACGCGGTGATCGAAAGCCATGGCGCCGATTCCATGCGCCTTTATGAAATGTTCATGGGGCCGTTGGAACGCATGAAGCCCTGGCAAACCGCCGGCATCGAAGGGCAATGGCGCTTCCTTAACCGGGTCTGGCGGATCACCGTGGGCGATGACAAGGGCGCAGTGACCGTGGTGGATGGCGAACCGCCCGCGGAACTCTTGCGCAGCGCTCATCGCTGCATCAAGAAGGTCACCGAGGACGTCGAAGGTTTGCGCTTTAACACCGCCATTTCGGCCATGATGGTGTATTCCGGGGAACTGGCCGAATCGTTGGAGAAAGAAGGCGTCGCCTTTCGCGCCACTTCCGAAATCCTGATCAAGCTGTTGTCCCCATTCGCACCGCATGTCGCCGAAGAGGCGTGGCAAAGTTTGGGGCATGCGCAAACTTTGGCCTACGACCCTTGGCCCGTCTGGGACCCCGCGTTGGTGACTGAGGACACGGTGGAAGTAGTGTTCCAAACCAACGGCAAGGTGCGGGCGCGGGAAAGCCTGCCCAAAGGTCTTTCCAAGGAGAATTTGGAAGCCAGGGCGCGGGGACATGAAAAGTTCGCGGCGTATTTGACGGGATTCCAGATCGTCAAGGTGATCGCCGTGCCGGACAAGCTGGTGAACTTCGTCCTCACCCCCCGACCCCCTCTCCATGCCTAAACGCATGGAGAGGGGGAGAACGCTTGTGCTGGCAACTGGTAATCCAGGCAAGGCGCGGGAACTACAGGATTTTCTCATTCCGTTGGGATGGAGGGTTATGATCGCCTCCCGCGCCGGGTTTGACGGCGACCCGGACGAAACCGGAAGGACGTTTCGGAAAAACGCGCTGATCAAGGCGCGGGCCGTGGCCAAGTGTGTTTCACATCCGGTGTTGGCCGACGACAGCGGCTTGGAAGTCGAGGCGTTGGGCGGAGCGCCGGGGATTCACTCCGCGCGTTATGCGGGGCCCAAGGCCGGGGACGCCGATAACCGCGCCAAATTGCTGAAGGCATTGCGGGAACAAACGAATCGCCGAGCGCGCTTTGTTTGCGCATTATGCTTTTTGGCCGCTGGCGAAAATCCACGGTTTTTCGAGGGCGAATGCCGCGGCTCCATCGCCCTAGTGGAGAGGGGCGGGAACGGTTTCGGATATGATTCGCTTTTCATCGCGGAAGGGGAGAGCCGCACTTTTGGGGAAATGCAGCTGGAGGAAAAAAATCCGCTTAGCCATCGCGGTCGCGCCACGAAATTGTTTCTGGACTACTTGCGGGCCGCGGTTTGATCCGCTTCCTTTCCATCCAACACGGAAAGGAAGACATCGGCGTTTTTTTGCAACGGAATTTCATTGGGATTTCCCGATGGCGGAATTCTGGCCCGGATGGCGATGAAATCCGCTTTGAATCCGGGCCGTAACATCCCGAGTTTGCCCTCCAGCCCCAATGCCGCAGCAGGCGTTTTGGTGGCCATCGCCAAAACTTCTTCCGCCCTAGTTTCAGGATGGACAAGATGAAAAGATCGCAGCTGATCCAGCATGGAAAGCGAATCGCCCGAGGCCAGGCTGTCGGTGCCGAGGCATATCGGAACTTCGCGTTCCCGCAGCCTCGAACAAGGAAAATGGAAGTGATCGAAGAAGGCGTGGCTGGACGGACAATGCACCACGGTGGCTCGGCGGCGCCTTAATATTTCGATGTCGGTTGAATCGAGATGATTGCCGTGCACCAACAGCGCGCCTTCGGGCAACAAGTCCAACGAGTCGAGATATTGAACAGGCGTGGTATCGCGATGGGTCGGTGCGTCAGGATACGCCGTCCGACAAAAATCCTGCAAGGGACCTGTACCCGAGGCGAACAATTCTTTTTCTTCCCGGCTTTCGGCGACGTGAAGAGTGACGGGGAGTCCGAAATTCGTCTGATGCGCGATGACGGCGGCGAGCAAGGCGGGCGAACACGCATAAGCCGAATGCGGCGCGATTCCTCCCCGCCACGGGGCGGCCAAGGCGACGGCGGATCGGAATTTTTCCTCGGCCAGCGCCGGATCCGATCCCAGCGTTTCCACCAAAGCGAAAGCGCGCAAGGGGCTTTCCGCCAGCGTGGGCAAGGCTTCTCCGGTATTGCCCACGTCCACAACCGTAGTTGTCCCTCCGCGAATGAGTTCGGCGATGCCCCGCCGCGCCGCGCTCCGATAATCCTCGAGAGTACAAGCCGCCGTAGCCTCCCGCAAGGCCTTGACCCAGGCGGGGAAGGGAAGGCCGCGCGGCAATCGCCCCCGCAAGGCGCTCAATTCGAGATGGCAATGGGCATTGATGAGGCCCGGTAGCAGGACGCAATTCGGAAACCGGCGGACTTCCGCGTCCTCGGGAAATTCCGCCGGCGAACCCAGGGCCGCGATGCGATCGACTTCGACCCGTATCCATCCATTCCGAATGGGAGGGCCGTCCAAGGTCAAAACCCAATCGGCTTGGTAAAACATCCCGCTAGCGGGGAAGCCCGAAGCGATCGGGCGCGATCTCCGCGGTGTCGGAATGAATTCCAAGGCAGGGCGGCAAGTTCGCGTGGCGGGCCGAATCCAAAACCAGGATCCGGAAAACGACCTGCAGGGTATCCGCATTCCGGGTATAGGCCGCTCCATAAAGCGTTTCGCAGGGCGGGAGGGAATCCGATTCCACCGTTCGCAACGGGTGCGCCGCGGTGGAGTCGCGGACGATGAACCTTCCCGAGAGGGCGGAAGACTCGGGCGCGATGACCCGAACGCCGATTACGGTGCGTAATGTGGCGGCGACCATGCGCGCGGAATCGGTGCTGGAACCGTCCGGGGTTTGCAAATGCAGCAAAGTGCCGGGAAGGAAAGCCGTCGTCATTTTCAAGATCGTGTCCAACCCTTTCGCATCCAGGGGACAAGCCGCGTCGGCGGGCAATTCGACGCTGTCCCGCAATCGCAGCGCCGTGTCGGGGACGAAGAGCGGTTCGGTATTCAATTCCAACACGCGGGAACAGGCGAAGCCGCGGCGCAATCCCTGGAAAAGCAGGACGGCCGTATCGCCATCCGCGATATAGCGTATCTTCGTCGGCCAGAACAGGGCTTTATCCACGGCGGCTTCGATTCGGTGCGGCGTTCGTTCCGGCCAAGTGGCCTGGCTACAGGCCATGAAGGCCGTGGCTCCGGCTGAAATCGCGATAAGGAACGTTGGTTGGGACATCTCAATCAATGAAAGATCGGGAATCGGCTGCGAACGATGCCGCCGTGTCGGTTGCGTCCAGCTTCAGGCATCCATGGCGACCCAGCAGGACCACCGCCCGGCCCAGATGTTCCGGGGTGGGGCCCCATTCCTGCAACACCCGGTTCGCCAAAGGGCCGAAATCGATCCGGATCCGCTTCCGGAAATATTCCGTCAATTCCTCCGGCGTCATGGGCCGTCCGCTGCGCTCGCGGGAGATCTGGCGGTTGAGTTGCAACACATAGTACAGGCAGGCGGGGGGGAAATCGGCTTCGCCCCGGGCATGCATTCCGGCATACGCGCCTTTCCAATCACGGGCCATGGGATGAAACCTCCGCGGCGAAGAAATCCTCCGGGTCCAGGGGCATTCCCGCCTGGACCGCTTGAAAATGCAGGGGGTTCCCGACCGAGTCCGCCACCGCATCGCCCAGGGGCCGGAGCGGATCCGCCGGAGATCCGGCTTTGAGTCCGGCGGCCACGCGGACCAAGGGATCGTAAACGGTGTAAAGCTCGCGCCCATGATAAACCGCCACGCGGAAAAGCCCCGGACCCACCGAATCGACACGCGTCACCCGGCCGGGCAGGACCGGGAACACTTCGGGGTAGAAGGCGTTTCGCAGCGCCGGCCGGGGAGCGGGCCTGGCCAGGCAGCCACGGCGGGAATCGCACCAAATTCCCGCGCCGGGGCCTTCGGCTTCCAAAGCGCGCGCATAGCGGAAAGCGCCTTTTCCGTCGCGCCCTTCCAGCGCCAGGATGCGCGCTTTTTCCGGGCCTTCGGAAAGGATGCGCAAGCGGATGCCGGTCAGAAGAATCCTTCCCTCCAAGGCATGCCGCCAGCGCGCCTTGGCCAGCACGGCTTCGGTTTCCCCTCGCAGGGAGGGGGATAAACGGGCCAGGGATCCGCAACAGGCGCGTTCGCCGACGCCCCGGCAATCCACGGAAACTTCGGTTGAGTCGGCGTTGAAGCGAAGCGGGAGACTTTCAGGTCCGGAGTACGAAGCGTCATGCATGGGCGCGGAGGCGGCGCGCCTTGCCGGCCGCAATCGCGACCAGATGGAATCGAAGCGGGCATAGACGAAGGCTCCGCATCCGACCAACAGGAACACGCGTAACACCGGAATATTCCGACGTCGGCGGGCGCCGGGATGCGCGCGGCGGAAACGGGCGGTGTGCGAAAACTTCAAACCCGGCGGGTCCGTCTTATTGAAGTTGCAGGTGAAGGGCCTTGTTCTTCCCCGGATTGATTTCCTGATCCACCGACGCCTTGAGGCCGTCCTTCACCATTTCGATGCGATGGGCGCCGGCGGACAGGGTCAGCTTGGTGGGGGTTTGCTTCTCGATGGCTTTTCCGTCCACGAGAATGTCTGCGCGCGCCGGACTGCTGGAAAGGAAAATCAAACCGGGTTCACCGCCGGCTGCGGCCGGCGGTTTCGCCTCGGCTTTCGGTTCCGGCGCAGGCTTGGCCTCGACCTTGGGTTCGGGTTTGGGTTCAGGTTTGGCGATCGGTTTCGCCTCGACTTTCGGCTCCGGCTTTGGTTCGGGTTTGAGCGGTTCCGGTTTCGCCTCCGGTTCCGGCTTCGCTTCGGGCTTGGGCGGCTCCGCCGTCTTCGCGGACTCTCCACCCTCGGATTCGAGGGTCACTTTCAATTCACGCGTCTTGGCGTTCCGGCTCACCGTGGTTTCATAGCGCTTATACCCCGCCAATTTGAGAATGACGCGGTTGGAGTTGCTGGTCAACGCCACCACGATGGGCGTCGAGCCTTTCTTGGAGAAGTTCACCAAAACCTCCGCACCGGGCGGGGTGGTTTCTATGGCGATGGAACCCGCCGGAACCTTGATGGCCGGTTTCGGGGGTTCCGGTTTGGGTTTGGGCGTCGGTTTGGCCTCGACCCTTGGCTCCGGCTTGAGCTCGGTTTTAAGGGTAGGTTTGGCTACGGGAGTAGGCGCAACCTTGGGTTCGGGTTTTGGCGGTTCCGGTTTTGCAACCGGTTCGGGCTTTTGTTCCGGTTTGACTTCGGATGTCGGCGACGGATTTTCGGGCATCGCTTTGGCTTGTTCGGCGATCGGGGAAACCGGTTTTTTGTGGAGGTTCAAGTAGTAATACACTCCGCCGCCGGCGGCCAGGAGCAACAACACCGCGAGCAGAATGGGTATGGGGGATGATTTCCGTTTTTCGAACAAAGTGGATGCGGCTTGGGCCGGTTCCTTGGAAGTCGGCGGGGCGGGAGGAATCGCGGATGCGGAAACCACAGGCTGCGATAGGGAGGACATTTGCTCGGAGCCGGCGGCGATCGGCTCGCGGACTTCCCGGGACTGAACCTCCTCGCGGCCCCCGATACGACGGCCTCCCTGTTGCTTGCGGCCCGATGGGCTGCGCATGCGATCCTGGGAGCCTTGACGCGCCCGCTGATCCCTTTCCTCGTCCGAAGGCTGCGCCGGCCTTTCCGGGGGAGGAGGTGGGGGAGGAGGCGGCGCCGACGGTGGCGGGGAGGAAATGGCGTGGCCTCCGTACCCTCCGGCCGGCATTTGCACCGTGGGGAAATCGAAATTTCCCATCGGATACGCTCCCTGAAAGCCCTGATCCGGGGCCGCGGGTTGGGCATATCCCGGAAAAGCAGGCGCGGGTGGTTGCGCGAAGCCCCCTTGATTGGGGTTTGGGCCGGGAACCGCGAAAGGTGATTGGGTCTGGTAGCCACCATAAGCCGGAGGAGGTTGGGGGGGAGGAGGAGGGACGGGTGCGCTGAAAGCCGGGGGCGGCGCGCCATATTGGTGTTGAGGTACCTCGTTGTTGTCGAGTTTGGTTTCCAATTGCTCGCCCATGGCGCTGCGGAAATCGTCGAATTCGGTTTTCGGCACGGCAGGTTCCGCTGGCGCCCCCCCCGGATAGGAACCCGGACCGGCGTTTTGGGTTTCGTCGACGTGGTAACCCGAGGTTTGCCGCATGATTTCCTTGGAGTCCGCCACCATTTCCGCTTCGGAGCGGTAAATGCGCATGATGTTGTCCAAGCCTGCGCGCTTGAGGATGTCCTGGACCTTCGGATGCTCGGAAAGGATGGCCACGCGGCCGTTCACCTCCAGCATGTGCCGATTGGAGGCGATAAAGGCGTTGATGGTATCGCTGTACAGGTACTCGAGGTTGCCCAAATCGATCACGATATTGCGCATATCGTTCTCGATCATGAAGCGGATGGTGTTTTTCAACTTCGCGGAATCGAAGACCTCGTTGTCGCCCAGGCGCGTGGACACCACGTCGAAGATGCCGACGGTTCTAATATCGAACTTGATAAAAACCTCCGGGATTCACGCGTGCCAACCCCCTAAAAACTACAAATTTTCCCATTCCCGCCTTATTTTCTGGATATTATCGCCTTCTCTTCATTCCTCTTCAAGTATTTCCTTCGCCGGCGATGGGGGGGCGGACGCGGGTTCCGCTTCCGGCGCATGCGATTCACCTGAGGATGGGATTGTGGCCGGAGCCGCAGAAACAGGTTTTCGATAGGGAGGATTTCCGATCCGGGAGCGGAAATTCCGTCCTTGGAAACGGGGAAAGGAAGGGGTGAACTGCAAGGCCAGGCGATGGCCGTCGCCCAGCAAGGGATGGGGGGAAAAGGCGTAGTCCACTCCCAGAATCCCATGCCAGTCGTATCCCGTTCCCAGCCGCAACGCCGAGGAGGCATGGGAGAGGTCGACTTCCTGCAATCCGGCCCGGAGGAAGAAACCGAAATCGAAGCGGAATTCGGCTCCGAGGCTGGAGGTTTTGAACAAGGTCATGGGATGAACGGATCCGCGGTTTCCGTCCAGTCCATTCGCCGACTTTCCGCCTGGCTGGAAGAGACCCTGGGTTTCCCAGCCCGCCTGCAGTTTGCCGTAAAAGTAGGGAAGTTCCCAACGCCCCGCCGCGAACACCGAAGCGTCCGAAGGTTCGTATTCGGAACGCCCCGACTCCCAGCGGGCCAGGGAAGGAAGCAAGCCGCGCACGAAGGCTCCCAAGCGGTAACGCCCATCGAAGGTGTACTGCGCCATGGCATCGGCGCGCATGCCGAGACCGTTTTGGTCGAGTTGCCTGTAGAGGAGATGGAAAACCGCCCCCACGTCCAGGGCGCCGAAACGGCGTGCGAAGGCCCCCGATACCAGCCAATCCGCCACCGAAAAAAGCCCGTCCGGTTCCCCCGCCGGCGAAGTTCCGGGGCTCACTGCGGAGCGGCTTTCGATCCCGCCCACGGCGTAGCGGGATACTCCGAGCCCCAAGGTGCTGTTCGATTGCAACGGAACCAGCATCGAGGCGCAATCGAAGCGGGCGGCACCGAAGCGCTCGGCATGCATGGCGGAAAAGGCGAAATCGTCGGCATCGTTCATGGAGGCGGGCGCGTTCACCGCCCCATCGGCGCCGTTCTGGAAACCCGCATGCGTCAGGGCGAAACCGGAGCGCCTGGCCCCGAAACTTTCGTCGGCGGAAAGGTTCAGGCCGGAAACCTCTTCCAGCGCCACGACGGACGGGGCTCCGGCCAGGATCACGGTTCCGGCAAAAAATAGGGCGCGGGGTTGGGGCATGGGCGAAGACCAATTTACTAAGGAGGTATTATTCGAACCCGTATGCCGCTCGCTCCAGGAAGATGGGCCTTTCCCGTGGTGACGGTGGGCGGCCTGCTGCGGGATCAAGGGGGCGACGCCTTATTCGTGCGCACCCGTAAATGGTCCGGAAAATGGGGCATTCCCGGAGGCAAGGTGGAATACGGCGAGACGCTGGAAACCGCCTTTCGCCGCGAAATGCGGGAGGAAACCGGGCTCCGGGCCTTGCGCTGCCGGCTGGTCATGGTCCAGGACTGCGTCGAGCATCCGGAGTTTTTCCGCCGTCGCCATTTCGTTTTAATCAATTACGTCGCTGCCGTGCGCGGCCGAAGACCCGAGGTGCGGCTGAACCACGAGGCCGCGGATTATCTTTGGACGCCCCTGAAGGACGCGTCGCGGCTCGATTTGAACGGCCCTACGCGGGTTTTGGTGGAGAAAATCCTGAAGGGAAGAAAGGGCTTGTGGACTTCCTGAGTATCCGCGATTTGCGCGTTCGTTGCATCGTCGGCGTGCATCCGCATGAGCGCAAGCGTGAACAGGATCTTTTCCTTGACGCCGATTTGTGGATGGATTTTTCACCCGCGGCGAAATCCGACCAATTGTCGGACGCGGTGGATTACACCCGGGTGGCGGAGGATTTGACGGGCTTCATCCGCGCGGAACGCTTTCAACTCATCGAAACCCTGGCGCGGCGGGCCTGCGAGCGGATGCTGGCGCGCGAAACCGCGTTGCGTCGCTGCCGGCTCACCATCCGCAAGCCGGGGGCTTTGGCGAACGCGCAATGCGCTTCGGTCACCGTGGAGCGGGAACGCCTGTGAAAACGGCATTGGTCACGGGCTCGGGGCGCCGTCTCGGCAGGGAAATCGCCTTGCGTTTGGCGGCGGAGGGGTATTTCACCTTCGTGCATTTCCTTTCCTCCCGGCGCGAAGCCGAGGCCGTCCTTCGCATCTTGCGGAAACGGGGAGGCCGCGGCGATCTCCTGCGCGGCGATCTGGGAAACCCGAGGGAAATTCGCACCATGGTCCAACGGGTTCGCCGCTTTGCAGGCCGGCTCGACGTGCTGGTGAACAATGTAGGGATGTATAAACCCGGCCCTTTGCTTCATTATAAGCCGGAGGATTTCGAGCGGACCTTGCAAGTGAATTTGTCGGCGAATTTCCGCCTGATTCAGGCCGCCCTGCCGTTGTTTCCGATCGCCGGGGGATCCATCGTGAATATCGGATATGCCGGAGTCGAAAACCTCACCGGCACCACCCACAACACGGCCTATCTCATCTCCAAAACCGGGCTGTTTATCCTTACCAAGTCCCTGGCCCAAGCCCTGGGACCACGCCGCATCCGGGTCAACATGGTTTCCCCGGGGATTTTGGAAAACAGCATCGAATTGCCGCGCCGCGTCACGGATTGGGTGCCGCTGGGACGCCTCGGCTCGGTTGCGGATGTAGCGGATGCCGTGGCTTTCCTGTGCGGTTCAAATGCGAGTTATATCACCGGTGTAAACCTCGATATTTCCGGGGGTTATCACATTGGATTAAAGTCGCTCGATGGGAAAGCGGGATGAAAAGATCGTCGCCCCGTCCCAAATCCGATTTCCTCTCCGGCTATATCGAAGGCTATTACGGTAGGCTGCTCACCTTTCCGGAACGCCGCGGCATGGTGGAAAAGCTGGGGAAAATCGGGGCCGGCCATTATCTCTACGCTCCGAAAGAGGACCCCTTTCATCGGCGGGATTGGCGCAAATCTTATCCGGCGGATTGGCGCGATCAATTCCGCGCCTTCACGGAGCATGCGCGGCGGCAAAAAATCTCAGTGGCGGGGGGAATCGCGCCCGGCCTCAGCTATCGCTATCGGGAGCCGAAGGATTTCGAGGCGCTGACGCGGAAGTTCCGGGCTTTGGTGGAAACGGGCTGCACCGAATTGGCCTTGCTCATGGACGACATCCCGGTCGACCTTTCCGAGGGGGATCGCGGTGCGTTCCGCTCCCTGGGCGAAGCGCATGCCCAATTGCTGCAAAAGCTTTGGGCCCGGCTGAAGCGGAGCGGCGGAATCCGGCGCCTGTGGTTTTGTCCCACGGTGTACAGCGATTTCGTTTTTGGAGGAGGCGTCAGGGACGAAGCCTATCTTCGCGATTTGGCGCCGGGCCTTTCCCAAGGCGTGGAGTTGCTGTGGACGGGGCCCGCCATCGTCTCGCCGCATTTGGAGCCGGAGAATGTGTCCCGGGTGACCCGGGCGCTGGGCCGAAAACCGGTGCTGTGGGATAATTTCTACGCCAACGATTATTGCCCGGGACGGATTTTCCTGGGTCCTTTTCAGGGGCGGCCGGCGGACTTGCGCGAGGCGGCGGCCGGATTGCTGTTAAACCCGACCGGCCTTTACCACACCGATTTGTTTCTCCTGGATTTGCTGGGCGGTTTTTTGCGAGGCCATGCGCCTGCAGAAACTTGGAAGCTTGCCTTGATCCGGAATGGGATTCCGGATGGTTTCTCGGAGGTGGTCCGCTTGCTCGCGTCCCCCTTCGAGCCCATGGAACCGGGCTCTTGGACCCGAAATGCCGTGCTGGATTTCCGGCGCGCCCTGAAGCCTTTGATCTGGGATTGGAAATCGCCCTTACAGCGGGAATGGTATCCGTACCTTTACGCAGTGGACGCGGATTTGCGCCTGCTACTTGCGGGAGAGGAAGCTCCGGACTCGGCTTGGATCCGGAAAAAATATTCGCCCATCGTCGCGTCCTTTTTGACCGGGCATTTTGCGGATCGGAAATAGCGGAAGCCGAACATGGCCTACACGAATTTGCGGGAATGCATCGTCCATCTCGAAAAGGCGGGTCAATTGCGCCGCGTCGAGGCGGAATTGGATCCGCATCTGGAAATAGCCGAGATCCAGCGCCGCGTCCATGCCGCCGGAGGGCCGGCCCTTTTCTTTCCTCGGGTGAAAGGCTCTTCCTTCCCATGTGTTTCCAACCTTTTCGGCACCCGCGATCGCGTGCATTTGCTTTTAGGCGACGGAATCCGCCACGCCAAGGAATTGCTGCGTTTGCGGGACCCGGAATCGATTCGGCATCCTTTCCGATCCTTGCGCGCCGCCTGGGGCGCCCGCCACGCCTGGCCGCGATGCGTTGGCGCCGATGTGACCGCGCATGAAACCCGGCTTTCGGCATTGCCGCAAATCGTTTCCTGGCCCAAGGACGGCGGCGCCTTCATCACCTTACCCTCGGTATATACCGAACATCCTGACAAACCAGGCATCCTGTCCTCCAATCTGGGCATGTATCGCGTGCAGATATCCGGGGGGGAATACCGACCCGACCGCGAAGCGGGCCTGCATTATCAAATCCATCGCGGCATCGGGGTGCATCAGCACGCCGCCATTCGCCGCGGGGAAAAACTGAAAGTGAGCATCTTCGTGGGAGGCCCTCCCGCCCACATGCTGGCCGCGGTGATTCCGCTGCCGGAGGGCGTTCCTGAAATCCTGTTCGCGGGAATTCTCGGCGGCCGATCCTTTCGCTATGCGCGCCGCGGAGGGCATTTGCTTTCTTCGGATGCGGACTTCTGCATCACGGGCGCCATTGATCCGCTGCGCACCTTGCCGGAGGGCCCCTTCGGCGATCATCTGGGCTATTACAGCCTCGCGCATCCCTTTCCCGTCCTGTCCGTGGAAAAGGTTTATCATCGGCCCGATGCGATTTGGCCTTTTACGGTGGTGGGTAGGCCTCCGCAGGAAGACGCGCATTTGGCGGAAATCATCCATGAAATCGCCGGGCATATGCTGCCCCGGGAAATCCCGGGTTTGCATGCCGTGCATGCGGTGGAGGCCGCGGGAGTGCACCCGCTGCTTTTAGCCGTGGCGGAAGATCGGTACGTTCCCTACGGGGAGCGCAAGCCCCGGGAGTTGCATACCATCGCCCACGCTTTGCTCGGATACGGCCAATTATCCCTGGCCAAATATTTATGGCTGGCCGCCCGCGAGGACGGCCCCCCCGACGTGCGCGATGTGTCGGACTTCCTGCGCCATATGCTGAGCCGAGTTTCCTGGGAAACGGATTTGCATTTCATCACCCGCACCACCATGGATACGCTCGATTACAGCGGAAGCGGGTTCAACGAGGGATCCAAGGTGTTCCTGGCGGTTTCGGGTCCGCCGCGCCGGCGGCTGGCTGAGAGCGTCTCCGAAGCCTTGCTGGGAATTTGGCCCGAGGAGTGGACGCAGCCCAACCTGGCCATGCCGGGTGTGCTGGCTTTTGCCGGGAAAACCGCCGCACCCGGGGTTTTTGACGGCGTATTGGAAAAATTTTCCGGGCGATTGCGCGAGGCGGGAAATCTTCGGGAACTGCTCGCGGGTCTGCCGCTTTGGGTGATGGTTGACGACCCGGCCTTCGTTTCACGCTCGCTGAACAACTTTTTGTGGGTCACCTTCACCCGTTCCGACCCGGCGCGGGACATTCACGGCGTTTCCTCTTTCATCGAAAACAAGCATTGGGGATGCCGGGGCCCCTTGGTCATCGATGCGCGCATCAAGGCGCATCATGCCCCTCCTTTGGAATCCGATCCCGGAGTGGCGAAAAGGGTGGAGGCGTTGGCCGCGCCCGGTGGCCCTTTACACGGAATTTTTTGACGGGTTAGTTTTTCCCGATGGCCCCCGATCCGTCTTCCGTCAACCCCAAAATCGAGGAATCGTGGAAACGCGAGCTGGAGGGAGAATTCCGGCAGGAATATTTTCTTGAACTCAAACGCTTTTTAATCGAGGAACGCGTGCGCGGCACCGTGGTTTACCCGCCGGGCTCCCTCATCTTCAATGCCTTCAACACCACGCCTTTCGCCGCGGTGAAGGTGGTGATCCTCGGCCAGGATCCGTATCCGGGACCCGGCCAGGCGCATGGCCTGTGTTTTTCCGTGCAACGTGGCGTGTCGCCTCCTGCCAGCCTTCAGAACATTTTCGAGGAATTGAAAACCGACGTGAATTTTCAGATTCCCAATCACGGCAATCTTGAAAAATGGGCGCAACAAGGAGTGCTGCTGCTCAACACCTGTCTCACCGTAAGGGCCCATGCTCCGGCTTCGCATCATGGCAAAGGTTGGGAGCAATTCACTACGGCGGCTATCCGGACATTATCGGAAAAGCGTGAAAGTCTGGTATTCCTGCTTTGGGGCCGTCCGGCACAGGAAAAGGAATCGCTGATCGACGCGACCCGGCATTCCATCCTGAAAGCCCCGCACCCTTCGCCTCTATCCGCCTATCGGGGGTTTTTCGGCTGCCGGCATTTTTCCAAAACAAATGAAATTTTGATCGGGGCTGGGAAGACGCCGATCGACTGGCAGATTTAGGCGTACAGTTTCACCCTTAGCTTCCGCACATCCTCATTCGCCAGATAATCGTCGTAGGGGATGCTCCGGTCGATAGATCCCTTCGGGGTAATTTCGATGATGCGGGTGGCGATGGTTTGCACGAACTGGTGATCCTGGGAGGTGAAAAGCGCGGTTCCCTGGAAATCCTTGAGAGCGTTGTTCAGCGCGGTGATGGCCTCCAAATCCAGATGGTTGGTGGGTTCGTTCAACAGCAACACGTTGGCCTGCATCAACATCATGCGGGCCAGCATGCAACGGACCTTCTCGCCGCCGGAAAGCACCCGGGCGCTTTTCTGCGATTCCTCGCCCGAGAAAAGCATCTTTCCCAGCCACCCGCGGATGAACTGATCATCCTTCTCCTTTTCCTTCGAGAATTGACGCAGCCAATCCACCAGGTTGAGATCGGTGTCAAAAAAGGCGGCGTTGTCCTTGGGAAAGGTGGCGAGATTGACGGAGCCGCCCCAACGGAAATTTCCGAGATCGGGTTTTTGTTCCCCCGTGAGAATACTGAACAGGGTCGAAATGGGTAAATCGTCGCGGCCCACGAAGGCGATTTTATCCCCGTTGCGGACGTTGAGTTCAAAGCCCTTGAATAGGACCTTGCCTTCCCGCGACTTGCCGAGGCCCTCGATTTCCAGGATGATCTTGCCAGCCTCCTTTTCGGATTTGAAGACGATGAAGGGGTATTGCCGCGTGGAGGGTCGGATGTCATCCAAGGTTATTTTGTCGAGCAACTTTTTGCGCGAGGTCGCCTGCTTGGACTTGGAAGCGTTGGCGGAGAAGCGCTGGATGAAGGTTTGCAACTCCTTGATCTTGTCTTCTTTTTTCTTGTTGGTGTCCCGTTTCTGGTTCAGAGCCAATTGGCTGGACTCGTACCAGAAGCTGTAATTGCCGGTGTAAATCGAAATTTTCTGGTAATCGATGTCGCAAATATGGGTGCAAACCTTGTCCAGGAAATGGCGATCATGGGAAACCACGATCACCGTGTTCTGAAATTGGTAAAGGAATTCTTCCAGCCATAGCACCGAATCGATGTCGAGATTGTTGGTGGGTTCATCCAGGAGCAGCACGCCGGGATTGCCGAACAAGGCCTGGGCCAACAGCACGCGCACTTTTTCCCCGCCCGCCAGATTCTTCATCAGCAGTCCGTGGCGTCCCTCGCGCAAGCCCAAACCGCTGAGCAGGGTCCCGGCCTCGGACTCGGCGTTCCAACCGTTCAGGTCGGCGTATTCGCCTTCCAGCACGGAGGCGCGCACGCCGTCGGCCTCGGAGAAGTCGGGCTTGGCATAAATGGCGTCCTTCTCCTGCATCACCTCATGGAGGCGCTTATGGCCCAGGATCACGGTTTGCAGGGCGGTACAGGCGTCGAACTCGAATTGGTTCTGCTTGAGCACCCCCAGTCGCATGCCTGGGTCGATATTCACGCTGCCCGAATCGGATTCGATTTCCCCGGATAGGATTTTTACGAAGGTGGATTTCCCCGCGCCATTGGCACCGATGACGCCGTAGCAATTGCCGGGAGTAAACTTGAGATTTACTTCCTTGAAAAGGACGCGCTTGCCGTAGGCCAGGGAAAGGTTGTTGACGGTAATCATGATCTGTCCCGGGGGACAGGAAGTTTACAACCAAAGTTAAAGTCTGTCGATGGGGCGAGTTTTGGGCGCCAGGGATAGAGCATCAACCTGATCCGATTCCAGTATCTTGGACCCTCCGGGTTTAAGGTCGCCGAGAAGCAGCGGGCCGACGGCGATTCGGATCAGTCTCTTGATCTTATAACCGAGGTCGTGGAACATCCTGCGGATTTGCCGGTTGCGTCCTTCCCTGAGGATCGCGCGGACCCACATGCCGTTCTCTGCAATGACCTGGGCAGGGAGTGTTCTCTTTCCAGCCAAGTCTAACCCCGCCCGGAATGCGCGCAAATCCTCTTCCTTCGGCTTTCGATCCAGTTTGACCCGGTAGGTTTTTTCCACGTGAAAAAGCGGATCGGTGAGGCGATCCGCCCATTCCCCGTCGTCGGTCATCAGCAAAAGACCCTCGGAATCCTTATCCAACCGGCCCACGGGAAAGATCCAATCCGAGGACAAATGCGGTGGCAGCAAGTCATAAACGGTTTTGCGACCGAGTTCGTCGCTGCGGGTGGTCACAAATCCGGCCGGCTTGTTAACGCACAGGTATACGTGCGCGCGCCGTTTGGGAACGGCGTTGGGGGCCAAGCCCTCCACGGTTATTTCGTCTTTGCCCAATTCCACCCATTGCTCCGGGGAGGCGGCGATTTTTCCGTTGACCTTGATTCGCCCCGCAAGAATCCAGCCATTAGCGGTGGTGCGCGAGCACAATCCCAGCTTCGATAAAGCCCGGTTCAGTTGGGTACGCTTGTATGTGGACAGGCTTGCCCCCGACATGACCAAAAGCTATAATCTAGATGCTATCTAGACGGGAGGGATTCATGGGGACGAAGCAGAAAATCGGCACGGCGCTGGATTCCAAGGTGATCCGACTTTTGCGACAGCGTTCCCGGAACACCGGCAAGCCCGTAAACCGGATCATTGAAGAAGCGGTGTTGGCCCATGGAAAAGGGTCGGTGTCGGACGGGGCTTCCTCCGCCTTGCGCTTGGAAGCCATGCGTGGATTTTTTAGTGGTGGGCCGAGTCTTCCGCCGCGGGTGGTGGAGGAAATTCTGGCCGAGGATCCCTTTGATCAATGAGCCTGGATACCATTCCTTCCGGCGTCACCGTTCTAATTGACGCAAACATCCCGATTTATGCCTATGCCGGACAGTCTCCGGAATGCGGACGACTCTTGGAGCGCTGCACGCGTGGGGAAGTGCGGGGCGTCCTTCCCGCCCATGTTCTCGCCGAAGTTTCCCACAAACTCATGTCTTTGGAAGCTCGCGCTAAATCCGGGGTGGAACGCCCCCATAGTCACCGTGCCCTTTTGGAAAAGCCTTCAGAGGTAATGAAACTGGAAGGATATGCCCAAGCTGTGCGCGGGCTATTGGCCAGCGGCTTGGTCATTGAGCCGCTCCGGGGAGAGGATTTTCCTCCGGCCCTGGAGTTTCAAAGTCGCTGGGGACTGCTGACCAATGACGCTTTGCTTCTGGCCGTTGGATCTCGTTTGTCTCTGAACATTCTGGCCAGCGCGGACAAAGCTTTGCGCGCGGGGTCCCGCTGGAAAATATTTGCCCCGTCCGATTTGAAACATTGACTCCTCCAAGATGCTCGACCCGCTTCTCCCGGAATACGATTTCCTCGTAATAGGAGCCGGTCCCGCCGGGCTTGTGGCCGCGCTGACCTTGGCCGGAAAACCGGAACCGGGGAGGCCCCAAGCCCGCCGCATCGGGCTCATCGATAAGCGCGATCCGTGGCGCGAACCCGTGTCCTGTGCCGAAGCGGTGTCCAAGGAGGGGTTGGAATCCTTGGTCCCCCGCGTGGATCCGGAATGGGTGCGCGGTCCCATCGACGGCGTGATTTTCATCGCCCCGGACGGGACCCAGGTTGAATTCGAGCAGCAGGACAGCGGATTACTTATCGATCGCGCCTTGATGCACAAGCGGTTGGCGGAGGAATGCCGGACTCGCGGCGTCCATTGCAATTTCCGCACGCGCGCCTTGGGTTTGTCACGTCTCGAAAAGGGATGGCGCAAGCTTCGCTGCGAAACCGGTTCCGGCGAAGCGAAAGAAATCCACACCAAAGTGGTCATCGATTGCGGCGGCCCGGGATTGGGCTTGGGCCGGGGAGAAAAAATCACCCAGGGCGATTTCGATCTGGAGCCCGCCATATTCGCCTTGGTGCAAGGGCTCGATTATCCCGTCAATTACATCCAGTTGTTCTTCGGACGCAACTACGCGCCGGGCGGTTATGCCTGGCTGTTCCCGCGCGATCAGCGCGTCGCCAACGTCGGTCTGGTGGTGGGCCGCGACTACGCCCGGGAAGCCCCGGCGCGGCAGGCCATGAAACATTTTCTAGAAACCACCTATCCCGGCGCGAAAGTCGAGACCTACCAGGGCGGAGCCATACCCTGCGGATTTCCCGACGCGCCCTTGGCGGTGGAAAATCTTTACAAGGCCGGAGATGCGGCCAATATGGTGAACCCCGTCAGCCGCGCCGGAATTTTGGAGGCCATGGCCGGCGGAAAATTCGCCGCCGAAGCCGCGCTTAAAACCGTGACCCTGAATCGCGAGGAGGATCGCCTGCCGATGTACGCGGAATACAAGTCACGCTGGGAAAAGGCCTATGGCCGTTCCCACCGACGGATTGCAAAAGCCAAGAAAGCCTTCAATCAAATCCCCGATGCCACCTTCAACCGCGCCGCGCATGCTTTGGCGAGGCTACCGAAGGAAAAACGGACCTTGCCTCGGATCTTCCTCGCCGTCCTGTGGCGATCGCCGTCGCTGCTGTGGAGGATGCGGGGGTTGTTTTTAGGCTAAGGACAAACGTTATCCCACTTCGAGAAATCCAGCCAATGCGTGGGCGGATCGGTGGGAAGGATGACGTCGGCGGCATTTTCGGGACCGTCGGAGCCGCCGCGGTAATTGGGGAAGGCGTGGGCCGCGGGGTTCTTCTCCCAGTACTGGAGAAGGGGATCGAGGAATTTCCAGGACAGTTCGGTTTCGTCGGAGCGCACAAACAAGGTCGGATCGCCCAGCATGGCGTCGAGCAACAGGCGTTCGTAGGCGTCGGCGCTGGTGTCGAAATGCTCGTTGTAGCAGAAATTCATCGAAGTGTCGGTGAGCTCGAAGCTTTGACCGGGATTCTTGCTCGTCAGTTCCAGCAAAATGGCCTCGGTGGGTTGGATCTTGAATATGATGCGGTTGCTTTGCGCGGGCTGGCCGCGGGTGTTGAACAAGATATTCGGCAGACGTTTGAAGGTGACCACCACCTCGGTGCCCTTGCGCGACAGGCGTTTGCCGGAGCGGAGATAGAAGGGCACGCCGGCCCAACGCAGGTTGTCGAGCTGCATGCGCAGGGCCACGAAGGTTTCGGTGCCGCTGTTGGGACGGATGTTCTTGCCTTCCCGATAGCCGGGCGTCGGCTGCCCCTTGATCTCGCCCGGCCCGTATTGGCCGCGCACCGCCACGGTCGGGTCTGCTTCTGGGTCCAGCGGGCGCAGGCCGCGCAGCACCTTGACTTTCTCGTCGCGGATGGCGTCGGCGGAAAGATTGGCGGGCGGTTCCATGGTGACCAGGCAGAAGATCTGCATGAGGTGGTTCTGCACCATGTCGCGCAGGATGCCGCTTTTGTCGAAATAATCGGCGCGATCCTCGGCCCCCAAAAACTCGGAGCTGTTGATCTGCACGTGATCGATGAAATGATGGCTCCACACCGGCTCGAACACGGAATTCGCGAAGCGGAAGACGAGCAGGTTCTGCACCACCTCCTTGCCCAGGTAATGATCGATGCGGTAGATCTGCTTTTCCGCGCAGCTCGACAGCAGTTTTTCGTTGAGGGTGATGGCGCCGCGCAAATCGCGGCCATAGGGTTTTTCCACCACCAGGCGGCTCCAATGCTTGCCCTTGGGAGGATGGATGAGCCCGCCCGCGCGCAGGGCATGCGCCACCTCGGCGTATCCGTCCGGGGGCATGGCGAGATAATGCAGGTAATTCGGGGGGATGTCGGATTCGCGGCCGACCCGATCGCAAACATCCTTCAGCTTGGCCATGCCTGCGGGGGAGTAGTCGGTTTGCACGTACTGGAAATGTTCCGCGAAGTCGCCCGGGTATTTTCCCATGCCGAGCAGAGCCGGGATATCCATGGGTTTGCGTCCCACCGCCAATATCTTGAACCGCTCCGGCATCTGTTTCTTGAACAGGAGATTGCCGAGCGCGGGGAAGAGCTTGCGCTTGGCCAAATCGCCCGAACCGCCGAAAATCACCAGCAGGCAATCGTCGGGCAGGCGGCCCGAGCCGAAGAAATTGGATGAGCTGCGGGTTTTCTCGTCGACGCTGAAGGCCATGGGTTTCCTTTGCGGGGGAGAGATAATTCTAAAATATTCCCGGTCCCCATCATGGCATGAACACCGATTCCCTGCGCCTATCCCTGCGCTCCGCCTGGGAGAGGAAACGCCCTTTGCTGGCCGAGTCCGACGCATTGCGACTCCTGAACGGAGCGGCATCCGGGACGCCGGGGCTGACGGCAGAGCTCTACGGCCCGCATCTCGTGGCCTACGACTATGACGGAAGTTGGACGGAGACGTTGAAAGCCGCCGCCCCGGATTTGACGCGCGAATTCGCTTGGAAATCCCTGCTGATCAAGGATCGCTCCCGGCCCGGGGACGGAGACCGGGGAAAAGGGATGACGGCCTCGGGGAATCCGCCCGAAAGCTTTTTCGTGCGCGAGAGGGAGCTTTTTTTCAAGGTTGAATTGGGCCACCCGCGCAATGTCGGTTTGTTTCTCGACACCCGCGAGTTGCGGACGGAATTGCGTGGCCAGGCACGGGGGAAACGGGTCCTGAACCTGTTTAGTTATACCTGTTCCTTGGGCTTGGCCGCTTTGGCGGGCGGCGCCGAGGAAGTGGTCAACGTGGATATTTCCGGACGTTATTCGAGATGGGGCAGGGAAAACCTCCTCCGCAATGCGCTGCCCATGCCATGCTTCCGGTTCAAATGCATGGACGCCGAACGGTACCTCGATTGGGCGGACGGGAAAAAAATCTCTTTCGATCATGTCATCCTCGATCCTCCGTCGTTTTCGCGTTTCGACGGATCGACGTTCCGCTTCGAGGACGATTATTTCCGGCTGGCCGCGAAATCGGTTTCCCGGCTTGTCCCGGGTGGAACGCTGTATGCCGCCACGAATTTTTCTGAAATCAATGCCTCGGAGTTTTCCCGGCGGTTGGAAGCGGCCGTCGATTCCGCAGGCCGTCGTCCGTTGGATCTTCGCCGCATCCCCTTGCCGCCCGATTTCGATCTGGCTCCCCATGCCGAGCAAAGGCCGGAAGGAAACGCTTTGATCTTCCAAGTGGGGGCGGGGTAGCCCGCGGCACTGGCGGTTTAGCGGAGCAATTGGGCCTTTAGATCCGTGGCGAATTTGTTGCCCGGCTGAATGGCCAGCAGTTGCTCCAACGCGTTGACCGCCTCTTCCTTCAAACCCATCTTGTTGAAGGTGACGGCCATGCCTCCCAGGGCATGCACCCTTTCCTTCGGAACCAGTCCGGGAAATTCCAGGGCCTGTGAATAGGTTTTGTTGGCTTCGGCGATGCGTCCATAATCGTTGAGATCGTCGGCCATTTTCAGGCATTCTTCCGTCGTTCCCGGCCAATTGTGGGCTTGCACGGCGCGCACCAAATCCTCCACCGGCGGTTTGCTCGCGGCCGCGACTGCGGGAACCGGGGCGCTCGGCGCCTTGGCTTCCTTGGGCTTCTTGGCCTCGGGTACGGGCTGCGAGGGTCGGGGCGCGATCTTGGGTTTGGGCTTGACGGGTTTGGGCAGCGCCACGGTGCGCAAAGGTCGTTCCTCGACGAGTTTTTCCGGGACCGCCGTTTCCTCGGGAAAAGGAGGTTGTTCAGCGACCGGTGTCGGAGTTTCCTTGGCCGGAACCGGATTGGGATTGGCAACCGGAGCCGGGGCGGCAACCGGGGATTCCGGCGTCGCGACAGCGGGTTCCGGCGCTTTTTGGGCCGAGGATTTGAGGACGACGAACAGTGCGCCCAACAGAACCAGCGCCACGCCCGCGGCGGCGAGCGAAATCCAAAGCGTTTTGCGGGATTGACGGCGCGTTTGGGCCGCGATGGCCATGGTCTGGTTCGGGTTCCCGCCGAAACCGAATTGGGACAGCCCCGATTCTCCGCCACTGCTCAAGGTCAAATCGGGGGAATCGCTTTCCAGGCTGGAAAGGCTGGCCACGGCGGGCTTCGGCTTGGGCGGCGGTGGTTTGTCCGGTCGCTGCGATTCTTTCGTCGCAGGCTTACGCGGCGGCGCTAAGGGTGAAGGCGGGGAAGCGGCGGGAGATGGCGGGAGAGGAGTTTTGGGCGGAGGCGGTTTCGGTTCCGCGAAGGAGGCGGATGGGGCGTCGCCAAAGAGGGTCCCGGTAGGGGTTTTCGAGGCGGGCGCAGCCGGGCTGGAAACGACTTTCCTGCGCTGCAACAAAGGTTGCAAGGCCCAAATCGCGTCGGCGAAGCTTTCCGCGCTGGGAAATCTTTGCTCCGGATCCGCATGCATGGCCTTGGCGATGAATTCCGAGATTTCCCTTTCCCTCCCGACCAGCCGTCGTTGGTTTTCTTCCGGGTTTTCGGAAGGATGCGCGCCCGTGATCAGGCGAAAGAACATTCCGGACAGTCCGTACAGATCGGAATTGGGTTGCGGCAGGACTCCGCCGCGGCGCATTTCCGGGGCGATGTAATTTTGGTATTCCCGACGCACGGGAAGCGGCGTGGCGGGGGAATCACCCTCGTAGAGCATGCGCGGATCGGGATCCGCCAGCTTGGCGGCGAATCCGGACAGGAAAAGGTTTCCCGGATGGATATTGAGGTGATAAGCCTTTTCGTGGAAAAGCGCCAGGGCCTGGGCCGCCTGCCACAGCATTTCCAGGCCGCGGGCGGCGGAATGATCGGGGTTGCGCGCCCATTCCTCGAAGCCGGGGCCTTCCAGGAATTCCCGCGCGACATAGACCTGCCCCTCCCAATCCTGGACGTCATAAACCACGGCCAAGTTGTCATGCGTCAGTGCCGGCAAAACTCCGGCTTTCGGAAAAAAATCAGGATGGATCAGCAGCCGCGAGGACATTTCCGGACGGTATAGCTTCAGGCATAGCTTTTGGCGGCTGGGGTTTTCGTCCGCCAGGTAAATGCGCGCCGCCGGGGATTCCCCCAGCAGGGCTTCGATCACGTATCGACCGGCGACTACGTCACCCGGCCTGAGTCCGGTAGGTGGGGCCATGTAACCTCGGGGCAAAAATAAGACCTTCCCCGCCGTTGCGGGAGAGGTCAGGGCTAGGATAGATCGATTTCCCGGCCTTCGCGGGCGAACAGGATATTCATCCCCGGAGCCGCGGCGCGGCATTTCGCCTGAACTTCCCGTTCATACCCTTCCAGGAACGCGTCGCCATGCGATGGGTCGTGATGGAAAACGACATAGGTCTTGACACCGGCGCCAGCCGCCAGTTGGAAACCCTGCTCCCAGGTGGAATGGCCCCAACCCTGGTGAGCCTGGTATTCCTCCGGCGTATACATGCCGTCGTAGATGAAAAGATCCGCGCCCTTCGCCAAATTCAAAATCCTTTCGTCCACGCGGTCCGGAAAATGTTCGGTATCGGTGGCGTACACCAAAGTGCGTCCGGTGCTCAAGTCCTCCAGGCGGTAGGCGAGCACGCCGTTGGGGTGTCGGCCTTCCATGGTACGCACCCGCGCGAATCCCAAGTCCACTTCAACGCCGGATCGCAAATCCCGGAAGGCGATGGCCGCGCCGAGTTGGTTGAGCGACACGGGAAAATTGGGGCCTTCCATCTGGCCCGCCAGAATGCGGCCCAAGGTTTGATCCGCGTTGCCCTGGCCGTATACGTCGAGGGAATATTCGGCCCGGTAGGCCGGGGCGAAGAAAGGAAAGCCCTGGATGTGATCCCAATGCAGATGCGACAGGAACAGATGCAATCGAGGGCGCTGGGACCGGGCCAGAATGGCGTTTCCCAAAAGCCGCAGGCCGGTGCCGGCGTCGAAAATGATCAAATCATCCCCGAAGTCGGCGCTGATGCATGAGGTATTGCCCCCGAAAACAACCGTATCGGCCCCTGGCGAAGGGATGCTCCCACGCACGCCCCAGAATTTCACCTTCATGCCGATTTTTCCATCTTCACAGGCACCAGATTGTAACCCTTACTGGCTTTGGCCGTAATTTTTAGGTGATCCTCGTCACCGCCGATAATGCGCTTTTAGCCGATCCAAGACCGAGTTCAGGGGCAAAAGGACATGTTCCTTGTCCCGGCGGGGCTTCCACTCGGCGCAGCCTTCGGCTAAGGTTTTCTTTCCCACCGAAACCCGGATGGGAATGCCCCACAGGTCCGCGTCCTTGAATTTCACGCCGGGGCGCTCATCGCGATCGTCGAACAACACCTCGAAACCGGCTTGTTCGCATTCCACCTTGAGCTTGCGGCAGGCGTCCAGCACTTCCGTTTCCTTGCCGATGTTCAGTATTTGGATATGAAAAGGAGCGATTTCTTCCGGCCAAATCGGGCCGTATTCGTCATGGGAGTTTTCCGCCACGGCGGCCATGAGTCGTCCGATGCCGATTCCGTAGCAGCCCATGAGGGGGATTTGGTGTCGGCCGCCTTCGTCGAGATAGGAACAACCCATCGACTCGCTGAATTTGGCCCCCAGCTTGAAGATGTTCCCGATTTCGATGCCGCGCACGGCGTGCAATTCGGCCTTACCGTCCGGGCTCTTATGCCCGGTCATGGCCTTGGCGAAGTCGCCTTCGTGGGCCGTCTGGAAATCGCGACGGAAATTGACATGCCGGAAATGGAATCCCTCCTGGTTGGCTCCGCCGACGAAATTATTGCCTTCGCTGATGGAGCGATCGCAGAGCACCAGGAAATCGGGACGCGGGGCGACGCCGATGGGGGAGGCGTAGCCTGGCACCACGCCGAAGCCGCGGATGAAGTCTTCCTGGGCCGGAAGCAGCCAGGGGGCGCGCAGGCTGTTCCTGATTTTGATCTCGCCGGCTTCCAGATCGCCGCGAACGACCACCATCACCAAAGTCCGCCGCTTTTCCAATTCCGTTTCGTACAGCACGGCTTTCATGGTTTTTTTCGGTTCCACTCCCAGAAAGCCTGCCACTTCGGCTATGGTGGAATGTCCCGGGGTCGCCACCTTTTCCATGGGCAGGGGAGGAGCGGGGACGGACTCGCGATGGAACTCGGCGATTTCCTGATTGGCGGAATAGGAACCGTCGCGGGCCAGGATGAGGTAATCCTCGCCGTCCCCGCTTTCGAGCATGAATTCGTGGGCCAGCTTCCCGCCCATGATGCCGGTGTCGGATTTCACCACCATGGGGCGTATGCCCACGCGTCGGAAAATATTCTCGTAGGCGCGGTAAACCTGCTGGTAATAGGTGTCGAGATCGTCGTCGCTTCTGTGGAAGCTATAGCCGTCCTTCATGGTGAACTCGCGTACGCGCACCAACCCCCCGCGCGGCCGCGGCTCGTCGCGGAATTTGATGGCGAATTGGTAAACCATGAAAGGCAATTGCTTGTAGGAACTGAGAAAATGCCGGGCCAAGTCGGTGACGGCCTCTTCATGCGTCATGGCCAGAACCATGGGATGCTCGTTGCGATCCTTGAAGCGCAGCAATTCGGCGCCGATGGCCGAGTAGCGGCCCGACTCCTTCCATAATTCGGCCGGTTGGGCCAGGGGAAAGTGGGCCTCCTGGCCGCCGATGCGATTCATCTCCTCGCGGATGACGTTCTCGATTTTCCGCAGCACGCGCAATCCCAAAGGCATC
>JBGPFT010000005.1:0-24994 GCA_041483475.1 Fibrobacteria bacterium
CCTCCCGCTGGGGGTGGGGAACCTATTTCTCCAACACCACCCTCTTCATCCGACTCGTCCCACCGGCCTGCAGCCGCAGGAAATACAACCCGCCGAACAACCACCCGGTTCCGTCGAAACCGGCTTGGTAAGTACCGGGAGCGAAAACGCCGTTCACAGCGAAAGAATAAACGGCCGTGTCCGTCAATCCGTTATTGACCCGGGTCCAGGACGTCCCGCTGTCGAGAGAACGGTACACGCCGGCGCCAAGTCCGAGCCAAGTCCCGGCAAAGAGATTTGCACCGACCACGGCAAGGGGATGGACATAGGTACTCGTCAATCCATTATTAACCTGGGTCCAGGTTGACCCGCTGTCGAAAGAACGGTAAACCCCGCGGCTACCGGTCCCGACATAGAGTTCAGCACCCCTTACGGCAAAGGATTGAATGTTCGATCCGAAACCCAGCGTCGTACTGGGTTGCACCCATTGGGCATGACCGATGCCGACCAGCAACTGCAAAAGCAAAAAACCTTGGCTGAGGTGGCGAAGCGATTCGAAGCGGCGTTTCATTTTCATCACGGCGGCAGCGTTCCCGTCAAAATCGTGCCGCTGTCTCCCACCGCCACCAGTTGATTGCCGGATGATGCGACGGAGTAAAGAACTTGTGTAGTTCCAGGATTAGTCGGGCTCCAGGAAATTCCATCAGTAGATGTCAGGATGACGTCTGTAGCGCCCACCACCACCAAACGGTTCTGGGCCCAGGCCACGGACAGAAGTAATAATGGTGTTACCCCTGAATTCCGTGGGGTCCAAGTTATACCGTCCGGCGATGTCCGGATGGAACCCCATTCTCCCACGGACACAAATTGACTCCCGGTCCAGGTCACGGAAACCTGCCATAGCAAGGTTCCGAAATCGTGTTGCGTCCAATTAATACCGTCAGGGGAAATCAGGGAGATACTGCTACGATCCGGCAGCTGTCCCACCGCCAACAATTGGCTTCCCGTCCAGGTAATAGAGTACAGATCTGTACTGGTACCCGGTGAGCGGTCTGTCCAGGTAATGCCATCCGGAGAGGTCGAAATGATTTCCACATCTGTCCCAACGCTGCTGTCAAACCGCGCCCCCACTACGGCAAGTTGGCTGCCCGTCCAGGTAACGGAATACATATGATAAGCAATTGTTCCCAAAATCCTTCTGGTCCAGGTAATACCATCCGGCGAAGTCAGGACGATGCCGCTATCGCCCACCGCCACCCGTTGGCTACCCGCCCAAATCACGGAACGTAAATAGGCCCTGGTTCCCGAATTTCTGCTAGCCCAAGTGATACCATCCGGTGAGGTTAGAAGGGTACCGCTATCGCCCACCGCTACCCATTGGCTGTCTCCCCAATTCACGGAAGTCAGCCTGTTACGAGTCATGGCGGGATTTTGCACAGTCCATTTCCACTCGTCCGGGCCAGTCCCTTTGTCGGTGCAGTTGGTTAAAACCGCAATTCCAAGAAGCATACCAGCCACGAGCGTTTTCATCGCTTTATCTCCCGCTTAGGGCATTGTAGGTGGCGTTGAGTTCATACAACATCCAACTCTTGTTTTCAGGAGTGATCATCACATGATCTTGATTATGTTCTGGCACGTAGAGATGATTAAAAATGGACTGCCGCGGACTGGACGGAATGGGCGGAATGGGTGATTCCAGCGAAGCAATATTGCTTCTGAATTGGGAAAACCAGTCCGGGAGCCGATTCACATCCCAATCCGCGCCAAGGGTATTCACCAAGCCCAAGGCCGACATGGTGGGGATGAAGGCGTGCGAGTTATCGCTGAAAACGTCATTCCAGTAAGGCCACCATGTATCGGCTAAATGTGGTTCCGCATTGTCCCATTGGCTTTTAATAATCCGATAGGTGGCCCTGCCACCGCCGGGCAAATTTTCGGTGAATACGGGTTCGCTGAAATTGAATTGAAAAATAACCGGTAGTGGGATGCTGCCTCCTCCGGCAAAAACTCGACTTGCCGTTCCCGATACGGCGCTGGTGAACAAGTACATGTCGGCCGTATGCGATGAAACATCTTCGACGCGGGCATCGCCGATATAGGCCGCCGATGTCAGCCCTTGTCCTTCTCCAAGGCCCGAGCCGTTGGAGATGGCTGTCATGCGTACATGCCGGTTGAGGTTGAGGACTGGACTGGGGTAATCGTATATCTCCTGATCCATGGCTTTGGAATTGAGGTTAGCCATGAAACGGCCATGCTCCGTTCCGTAACCTCCCGAATTATCCTCATAATTGGTGATTTGAGTGGTATGATAGTGAAAAGTTCTTCCGGTAGTATTATCGGTTGATAACCTTCCCATGATTGGGTGATAAAGAAGCATTTCTTGGGCCGCTGGGCCCGCCAGATTCTTATAAACCTTTGCCACATCCGGATCTTCTGCTTGCAAATATTCAACAAAAGCCTGAAGGGAAATCGGTATCACCGCCCCGCGGTTCGGCGTGTCGAAGGCGACGAAAGTGGCGATGTTGGGCGGCCTGTTACCGCCAAAATCCCAGCGCGACTGGAAGGTTTGCAGGGCATTGGCGATGCCGACCAGTAACAGCAAAAGCAGAAAACCGGGGAGATGAAAGTGGTGATTTATTTTCATCATGGCGGCAAAGTCCCCGTCAAAATCGTGCCGCTGTCGCCAACGGCCACGAGTTGGGTGCCGGATGAAGCCACGGAGTTAAGGTTTTTTGTAGTTCCAGAATTAGTTAGGCTCCAGGAAATTCCATCGGTAGAGGTAATGATGGCGCCCCCACCGCCCACCGCCACCAAACGGTTCTGGGCCCTAGTCACGGACAGAAGTGCATATGGCGTCCCCGAATTCCGGGTGGTCCAAACAATGCCATCCGGTGAGGTCAGGAGGGTACCGAAACTTCCAACCGATACCAATTGACTCCCGGCCCAAGTTACGGAAATAAGAAATCTTGTTGTTCCTGAGTTCCTCTCTGTCCAGACAATGCAATCCGGCGAAGTGAATACACAACCCTTGAACCGCCTATTAATGCTGTCGTAACCGTCACCCACGGCTACCAACTGGCTACCCGTCCAAGTCACCGAGGACACGTTGTTCGGAAATCCGGAACTCCGAAATGTCCATGAAACTCCATCCGGCGAAGTCATGTAGGCGCCGCTATCGCACGCCGCCACCAATTGGCTGCCGGTCCAGATTACCGATGTTAGGATATATGGAATTCCCAAATTTTGCTTTGTCCATGCGATGCCATCCGGTGAAGTTAGGACGGTACTCATAATAGTGCTATCGAAATGGGAACCCGACCCCCCCACCACCACCAGTTGCGTACCCGCCCAGGTCACGGACCATAGATAAGCATTTGTTCCCGAATTTCTGCTGGTCCAAATAATGCCGTCGGGCGAGGTTAGAATGGTACCGCTATCTCCCACCGCCACCCACTGGCTGTCCGCCCAGGTTACACCTTTAAGCCTTTTGTCAGGCGGCACCGGATTCTGCAAAGACCATTTCAAATCAACCGGGCCGCTAATTTTGTCCGCACAACCAACCAGCACCGCGATCCCAAATAGGATTCCAGCTACAGCCGCCGATCTCAATTTTTTACTGGCGATAGTCGGTACGGAGAAACCAGCGGGCGTCTCGTGCATTATCCTATTCACGGAGGCACCATCGCAGTCAGAACGGTACCGTCATCCCCAACGGCTACCAGCTGGGTGCCCGTCCAGGTCACAGAGTGCAGGGCTGCGGATGTGCCGGAACTGTCCGTTCCCCAGGTAATTCCATCACTTGAATTTCGGATCGTACCCATGTTGCCCACCGCCACCAACTGGTTGCCCGTCCAAGCCACCGAATTAAGTATGAAAAACGTGCCGCTATATCTCTGAGACCATGAAACGCCGTTCGGCGAGGTCAGTATGGCGCCCCAATCAGCCGTCGCGACCAGTTGATCTCCCACCCAGGCGACAGATACCAGCCATCCCGTTGTGCCGGAATTGCGTGATGTCCAATTGGAACCGTCCGGCGAAGTCAAAATTGTGCCTTCCGAGCCTACGGCCACCAGCTGACTGCCCGTCCAGGCGACCGACTCCAGCACATGTTTCGGCCCCCAGTACTTCAGGGACCAAGAAATGCCGTCCGGAGAGGTGAAAATTTCTTCGCCGTTTTCACCATCAAAGCTGACGGCCACCAGTTGATTGCCCGTCCAGGCCACGGAGTTGACATCAGGGCCGATGGATGCCGTCCAGAAAATACCGTCGGTGGAGGTAGCAACACCGTTACCCACGGCAACAAACCGACTGCCCGTCCAGATGACGGAGCGAAGTTCCCCTACCTGGAGCGGCGGATTGTTCCGTTCTGTCCAAGTGATCCCGTCCATCGAAGTCGAAATCGAGCCGCCGCCAACCGCCACCAATAGCCCGTTCCCCCAAGTCACGGAATTGAGGTTATTGCCGTATGGCAGGGGATTGCTCAAAACCCAATTAAAATCGGCAGGCTTGGTAGGTTGCGGAACATCGTTTATGCAACTGGAAAAGAAGGTGACTCCCAAAAAGACTCCGGCCGCCGCCGCGATTTTGAGCTTTCTACTGGCCATGGCCATGACCAAGAGATGATGTAATCGGAGCAGGCATGGGCTCCTGTGACGAATAGAGGTGTAGGTAATGTAACGTTGGAATTTAAGTTGGGTGGTAAAATTGTCAGACCGGGTTTTTCAGCGTTAAAGCGGTATATTGCTCCCATGACCCGCCCCCTATTTTTCCTCCTCGCCCTCACCGCCGCCCTCCACGCCTCCAAGCCCACCATCGGCAAACCGGCCCCGGATTTTTCCCTGGCCGCCTTGGGATCGAAGGAACCGATCACGCTTTCCTCCTTTAAGGGAAAAGTCGTGCTCTTGGATTTCTGGGCCAGTTGGTGCATTCCATGCAAGCGCCTCATGCCCCGTTTGGCCGAGTTGAAGGCGCGCCAACCCGGCCTGGAAGTTTTGGCCGTCAGCGTGGATGAGAACCACGACAAAGCCCTCACTTTTTTGCGCGCCGTGGAGCCCGGGCTGCAGGCGGCACATGACGCGGAGCAAAAAACCGCCGACGCCTACGCGCTGGAAGGCATGCCCACCTGTTTTCTCATCGACAAAAAAGGCCGGCTGCGTTTCCGCCACGACGGTTACACCGCGGCGGATTTGGAAAAAGCCGAACGCGAGGCGAAACTGCTTTTGTCGGAACCCTAGACCCTTTCCCCGTGCAATCGTACCAAAAGCGGCGACACGTCGCCCCGGCGCAAAGCCCGGCGAAAAGCCGCAGCGTGATCGCTACAAGACGCCAATAAGCGCGGCATCCGCACCCAGGCCAGGGCCAATCCGCGCAGAACCGGGGATTCGGAACGGGCCAACGCCCCCCGCGGAAAGGCCGCGGCCAGGCGGGGACCGATGAGAATCACATTGAATAGCCGAAACGCCTGCAGAAGAAAAATCTGCAAACCTTCGAGCGTCACCCAGTCATTCACGATGAAAGTCCCTTCGCCTTGGAACAGGTAAAGCCAAGCCTGGAAAACCAACAACGGCCAAGCCTTGAGCAAGGGACGGAAAGGCCGCAGTCTTGCGTTCACATCGGGAGCGCGGCGCAGGAAAATGATCAACCCGGTGACGGCGAACATCAGGATTTGCACCCGGAGAAACGGCAACGCCAGCACCGGGATCAGCCGAAGCCAACTGACGGTGAAAATCATGCCGCGCCGTAATGGTTTCATCTCGTCGGCGGGAAGGGATATGGATTCCTCCCCCGGCGGCGGACGCGACCACAATTCCTCCAGCACAGGCGCGGCCTTGTGGGCGAAGACGGCGGTGGTGGCTCCCGCAAGCGCCGACCACAAAAGCATGGCCGGGATTTGGAAAAAAAATCCGGCGTGGCGGATGAACAGGGCATCGACCGCGGCCAATTGCGCCAGATTGAGTCCGGCGGTCAACGCCACGCCGGCGCCGACATAACCGAGGAAGCCGCGCGTCAAGGCGAAGCGCACGATGGGGCCGAGGAGAAGAAAGGTCGCGGCCGAGGCCAGGGTGCCGATGATGAAACCGGAAAAAGGCTGGCCGGCCAAAAGCCAGCCGAGCATGTCGCGGCAAATAAGCAAAGCCGCCGTCGGTATCGATCCGTAACAGGCGAGAAACGGCAGCACCACCGCGTCTGAAATCCCCGGCTTGAGCCAGGGAAAAAGCGGGATGCGGGGCAGAGCGCCTTCCAGGGCTTGCAGAAAAGCGGCGGCCAAAAGAGCCGAGGAAAACGCTTCGGCGGAAAGACGCGGGAAAGCGCGCGACATCAGTTTTCCGCACCGCCCCAGTCGCGGCCCGAGCGATTTCGTTTCTTGGCGGAATGGGCGGCCTTGAGCGCCCGGTTTTTCCTTTTCGCGGACCTGGGCTTACGGGTCGCTTTCCGCGGTTTTTCCTCGCGGTTCAATTCCGCGATCCGTTCCCGCAGCTTGCGCAGGCAGGCATATCGGTTCTGCCATTGGCTGCGCGACTCCCGGCTGGTGACGACGATGCTCGTGGGACGGTGGTAAAGACGCACGGCGCTGTCGGTTTTGTTCACGTGCTGGCCGCCCTTGCCCGAGGAACGGAAGGCCTCGAAATCGCATTGCGCGAACAGATCCTCGTCGGAGGCGGGCGCCTCGAATTTGGGCATGCGGGGAAAAATGCAGGCGGTGTTCCGCCACTTTCCGGGGACTAGAAGGAGAGGGTGATGCCGATTTTGTGGAAGCTGAGTTTGTACTGGCCGGGATAGGTTCCCGTTTCCTCGGCGGTATAGAGATAATAAAGGTTCAGGATATACCCGATCTTCAAAGCGAAGGTGGGATACCCGTCGTTCAGGCCCAGCGCCACCAAGCTGACGAGCCTGGATCCCATGCGCCCTTCCACGGCGGCGCCCAGCTTCCATTGCTTGTACCAGGGTTCCCAGGAAAAGGGGATTTGCCAATCGAGGTTGGCGATCACGCGATGATGCATCCCTTCGAGGATATCGAAATCCCGGGCATAGGAACCGCCTAGGTTCATCTGCGGATACATGAAGCCGCCATCGAAGAACGTGTGAAAATCCAGGAAGGAAACGCCGGCGGTGAATCCGTTGGGAAGACTGCGCATGGCCCCCAGGTTGACTCCAAAGCCCAGGCCGGGCTGCGCCACTTCCGAAGCCACCTTGATCTTGGCGATTTGGTCCATGATCGAATGGGCGGGCTGGTTGATCTTATTCACGACTTTGTAGAACTCATCGTCCGTAGTCCCCATCAGTCGGCCGGGAAAACGCAGGCGGTACAGGTATTTCACCGCGAATCCCATGCGCCAATCGGGCAGCGCAGCCGGAGCGAATCCCCGGCCCGCCGTGAATTGCAGGTCCGAGAGCATGCCCGCGCCCATCACCGGCGTGATCACCGCCTTGCTCAGCGAAAGATCGTAGCGGACGTCCTCGACCAGGGCGAAGGCGAAGTCCTGGTAATGCCCCTGCATCACCACTGAGTTCGAAAACGGCGCCCATTTGTTCTGGACGGGTTCCATGCGCAGCAACAGGCTGTCGATTTGCTTGATGTACTTGGAATTTTTGGCCGCCCAACTGGCGTAGTCGAGCAGCACGCTGTTGACCCCAAAATCCGCCGACGTCTCGAAGCCGTTGCCCTTGAGATCGGAAAGTCCGGCCGGGTTCAGGAAAAGCGCCGGCTCCCCGTACACCGAAGCCGTCCCGGAACGTCCCGAGCCATCCACCTCGAACCCGCGGTATTTCGGGCCGACGGAAGCCAGGGCGGAAACCGCTCCAAAAAACAGCGCCGCGATGATTCCTGCGATCGGACGATGCTTTTTCATTACGGAATCCCACTCCAGCATGGTCCCGACCTCCGATCGATCAAATCCTCGTCGATCCAGCCGTCGCCGTCATTGTCGACGCAATCGTATTTCTCCTCGTCGACGCCGTACACCCCGCTGGTCCATTCCGAATTCGCCGGGCGCGGCGCCAGCCAAATATGCTTGAACCGGCAGGCCAGGTTCACTTCTGCGGCGCTATCGGGCGTCATCGGGAACCATCGATTCTTGAAATCCTGACCCAAGTGCCTGCGAACGTCGTCCATGCAATTCTTGCCGGTGTCCGCCGAACTTGTCGGATCTCCTGACCCTGCCACGGTGTAATAATTCCTCAAGGAATCCCGATAGGCGGGATTCCGCATCACATCCGGGTTGAGGGAGGTAATTCCAGCCTTCCTCGCCAAATACAGGCGATGCTCCAAGGTACCCATGCAAAACACGCGTTGGGCTGCGCGTTGGGCCGTGGTATCGGGATTTCCGCCAAACGCCGAATCGGCATAATTCGCCATGGGAATGTTGATGTCGATATCGATGCACTTGTTCTTATGCCCCGGCCCCACCGAGTCGTCCTGCCATATCATGGAAAGGGTTCCGGAGTTTGCGGGGGTGATAGTGCCGAGCATGGACATGGTCATCAAGGCGTCGTCATCGTCATCGTAACCGACATAATTCCGGGCATCCTCGTCCTTGATGCCATCATAATCGTTATCGTATTCGTCGATCATCTCCTCATCCACTCCCGGATTTCCGCCGATCCAGTCGCTGCGCGCGGGCCGGGGCGCGTCATTCCTCAGCACCGTGGTGAGGGAATCGCAAACCAGGATATGGCCGGCGTCGTTGAGACCCGGAGGATAGTCGTTCATCAGCATATCCTTGCACTTTTTGCGCATCAACGAGAAGCGGGAATTCTTGGAAGTATCCACCGCCAGGCCGGGATATCTTCTTCCCAATTCGGAATATTTCAAATACAGATCCGAAACCCATGAGTTCACGAGCGGATTACTGTCGAACCGGAAATGTTGGAACCGATGGAGAGGGTGCCCGATGTCGCCGGAACTGGGGTAGGCGGGATTATACATGGGGTCGTTGTAATCGTAACGAATGCCGTGATCCTTGTACCCGCCGGCGGCGATATCATCCCGATCGAAATTATGCCAGAAATAGGCTGTGGGCTTGCGCGGAGGATTCAAGCTGTCCACGTCGTAATCGTCGTCGATGGTGTCGTTGTAGCGCATGTAACCCAGGAAGTTGTTCAAATCCCGGACATTGGCGATCACGCCTTCGATTTCGGCCTGGCCCTGCGTATAACTGTTGATGACCATGGCGCTGTGCACGGAGTCGAGATTGTATTGCGAGGCGGAAATGGGAATTTGCATGGAGGCGATGAAAGCGTTGATATCGTTGGGATTCACCGACATGTTGCGGGCCCGGACATCCTTGCTGTCGAGGTTGTCGATATGGACGTCCTGGGTGAGCTTTTTGAAATTGTCGAGGCGAATCTGCTCGCTCAGGAGCCCGTCCCCGCATTTCAAGCGCTTGACCGAATCCCGCACGGCCTGGGATGAATCCGCGTATGCGATGTCGAGGTTGGTTCCGCAAGTCACGGTGATATGGAGATTTTGGTCCATGTCGAGGGGCGCCAGCATGCCGTTGATGGCCAAAAGCAAACCGAGGTCGAGGCGCGCCACTCCGGCCGTCACCCTGCCGTCCGAAGCCTGGCCGCTGTCCGGTGGGAGTTTGTACCCTCCGATCAAGACCAGGCTGTCCTTGCTGCTGCGCAGGATATAGTTCAGGTCGCGCACGGCGGCCGCAACGGGCCAGTATATCCTCTCAATGCTGTCCACCGTGGTGCCGGGATGGATGAAAGGGATGCCGTTGGTGTCGATGCCGTTCGCCGCGCATTTCGCCACATCGCGGCTGGCGCGGCGGCATTCAAATTCCAATTTCAACTTGTTGAAATCCAACTGGTATTCCGCCACGATGGCTTGGGCGTGGAACAGATAGGCCTCGGAACCCTTGGGGTACTTGCGCTGCGCGCGGATGAAAAGGCTTTCGGCTTCGACGTAGCGCCCGTGGTTCAGGGCGTCATTGCCGCGAATGAGAAGCCCGCGATAGTCCAGCGAGCTGGTCCGCTTGGAGGCGAACGGCTCGAAGACATTGCAACCGCCCAACATCCAAGCGGCTGAAAAACCGGCCGCCGCAATCCATTTCCGGTGTTTTCTTTCCACGGCACCCTCCGCCGATCTAACCCATCTAACCCAATATCCTAAGATACTTTGGAAGAATTGCTCTAAAATGCAAAAAGTGGAAAGAATTGGGGTTTTTCCGGCCGGTTGATTGGATATGCCCATGATCGCCGGACTTTACCTTTTCTCAACCCAAAGTCTTGACATAAGCTTCCTCGCGCCGCCCATAGGCGGCGAGGAAGTCGCGATAAATCGGATGCGCCTTCGCATCCGGTTCCACGGTGAAGGTGGCTTTCACGTGGGGTCGGGTCAATTCCTCGAAGGAAACCTCCCGGCCCAGCGACTTTAACACCCCATGCTGGGCGCAAACGGCCGCGCCCAAAGCCGCAGAGGCGGAAGTTTCCTGACGCAATACGGGCACGCCGAATACGTCGGCCATCACTTGCAGTATTTCCCTATTGTTGGAAGCGCCGCCGGTGGCCTGGATGCGCTGCGGCTTTTCTCCCATCCATGCGCCATGCAGGCACATGCTGGCCATTTGGGCTTCGACGACGGCGCGTACCTCGGCCTCGGCGTCGTTCTCGTCAAAACCGAAACGCTGCGCCCCCGGCTTGCCGATGCGGGGGATGATCTCGGTGTCGAAGTACGGCAGCATAATGCGCCCGTTGTTTCCGGGAGACGTGCGCCGGAGAATAGCGGAAAAATCCTCCCAGCCCAGCTTATGTCGCTGGCGCACGGCCTCGCGGGCCAAGCTGCCATTCTTATAGACGCAAAGCGCCATATAGGCTCCGGTCGGGCTTCCGAACACATGGGAATTGCCGGCCGGATCGATTTTCGGCTCGGCGAGATAGGCGAATAAGACGTCGCTGGTTCCCAAAGATACGGCGATGCGGCCGCTGGAAATCAAACCCAAGCCCACCAAGGAAGCGGGGTTGTCTCCGGTTCCCGGCAAAACGCGGCAGGATGGGGAAAATCCGAAGCGGGTGGAGAAGTAAGGTGAAACGGCGCCGACGATGGCGTCGCTTTGTATCACGGGAGCGAGTTTGAGATCCAATTCCGGCGCCGTGGCAGCGAGGGCTTTCCCACTCCATCGACGTTGAGAGATGTCCATCAAACTCATGCCCGCCCCATCCCCCGGATCGATGCCCACCACCTTTCCCGCCAGCAAGGTGGGGATGAAGCTGGACACCAAAAGGACATGGCGCGTGGCCGCGTAATGTTCGGGTTCCGTTTTGAAAAACTTTCGGATTTGCGGGCCGGTGAAGCGTTCGAAGCATCGGGAACCGGTGAGTTGACATACCGCATCGTCACCGCCCAAGGCCTCGGCGATTTCCCTGCATTCCGCCGAGGTCGTGGCGTCCATCCAAATGGGAGAGGTTTTCCGGGAATAAATACCCTGCACCTGATCCGCCAAGCCGCGTTTCGGATCCAGGGAAGCCAAAGTCTTTTCCGCCGAAGCGTTGAGATAAACGGAGCCGTGCTGTTGCCCCGAGGTGCCGATGCCCGCGACGCGATCCAGGGGAACGCCCTCCTTCCGAAGGATTTCCAGGATACCCTCCAGCGCCTTGACCCAAAGCTGCGGGGGCGTATGGGCATGGCCCGGCTCGGAAGGCAAAACCCCGTTGAGTGTGCCGAATTCCGGGTAGGCGGCGTCGAAATTGAGGTTTTTTTCCAGCAGGATGCGCGTGGAATCCGGATCGGATTCGTTCTCCTGTTTCAGCACTAGGGCGGTCATGCTTTGGGTGGAACAATCCAGTCCGAGATAGAGTTTGTCGGCCATAAGGCGATAAAACTAAATTCCTCCCCCGCGCGGTGGATGTAGCTCAGTTGGTAGAGCAGCGGATTGTGGTTCCGCTGGTCGCGGGTTCGAGTCCCGTCATTCACCCCAATTGTTACCCCTGGTGCTCCCCCTCTCCATTCGTTTAAGAATGGAAAGGGGGTCGGGGGTGAGGGAGCGTGTTACCTTTCCCCCAATGTCCTCGCGCCAATACCGCTATTACGACCTGGTCATGGCCGCTTTCGTATGCGTGCTCCTGTGTTCGAACTTCATCGGCGCGGCCAAGCAGGCGATGCTGACGCTGCCCGTCCTGGGTCCGGTGAAATTCGGAGCCGGCGTGCTTTTTTTCCCCATCTCCTACATCTTCGGCGACATCCTCACCGAGGTATACGGATACGCGCGTGATCGGCGCGTGGTCTGGGCGGGTTTCGGCGCGCTCGCTTTCGCGTCTTTGATGTCGCTGGTGGTCATCCGCCTGCCGCCATCGGACAGCGATTTCATGAAAACCTACCAGAGCCAGCTCGAAGGGGTGTTCGGAAACGCTTGGCGCATCGCCGCGGGATCCATGATCGCCTTCTGGTCGGGCAGTTTCGCCAACAGCTATGTATTGGCCAAGATGAAAATCCGCACCGAGGGGAAATGGCTGTGGATGCGCACCATCGGCTCCACCATTGTCGGCGAATTCGTCGATTCGATGCTGTTCTACGCCATCGCCTTTTACGGAATCTGGGCGACGGGCGATATTCTCAAGGTGGTGCTCGCGCAATATCTTTTGAAAACGGGGTGGGAGGTGGTGATGACGCCGCTTACCTATAAAATCGTGGGCTTCCTGAAACGCCGGGAGCACGAGGATTATTTCGATCGCGACACGAATTTCACGCCTTTTTCCATCAACACCTAGGGGCTTTCCCCATGCCAGAATCCGTCGATATCCTCGGCCTTCCGCGAGAAGCGTTGCATCGCGAGATCGGGGCCTTGCATGATCGGCCCGGCAAGGGCGAGTACCACGGCGACGCCTTGTTCCGCGCCCTGTACCGCGACGGCGTTCTCGATCCCGGATCGCTTCCGGAATTCGCGGCCAACCCGGGTTTGGCGCGCAAGGTTGTGGAGCGTTTTCGCTTCGAGCTTCCCCCGTTGGCCGGAAAACAGGGCGACGACACCGCCTATAAATTTCTTTTGCGCCTGCGCGACGGCCTGGAAAGCGAAAGCGTGATCATTCCCATGCGCTGGTACAAATCGCTATGCGTGTCGTCGCAAGTGGGATGCAAAATGGCCTGTCGTTTTTGCGAAACCGCGCAAATGGGGTTTCTCCGCCATCTCACGGCCGGGGAAATCGTGTCGCAGGCCATGGTCGCCCGGCAGATTTTGCGAGAACCCGCGGAAAACATCGTGTTCATGGGCATGGGAGAACCTTTGGATAACTTCGACGCCGTGGTTGACGCCATCCGCATCCTTTCGGATCGGCGGGGCCTGGCGATTCCCGTGAAAAACATCACCGTGTCCACCGTGGGGCATATTCCCGGAATTATGCGCCTGGCGGAATTGGCGGAAAAAGATCCGACGGGATTTGGCCGCTTGCGGCTGGCCGTTTCGGTGAACGCCCCCGACGACGAAACCCGCGCCGCCATCATGCCCGTGAACGCAGCATGGCCGTTGTCGGATTTGCAGCAGGCGCTTTTGCACTGGCCATTGCGGCATAAGGACGATGTCATCTTCATCGAATACGTGCTGCTCGACGGCGTGAACGACCGTCCCGATCAAGCCCGGGCCTTGGCGGAATATTTGCGCGGCCTACGCGCCTGCGTCAATCTCATCCCTTACAATCCGCGGCGCGATTCGCCTTATGCGCGCCCATCCCGAGAAAAAACGGCGGCATTTTTCCAAGCCTTGATGGAGGCGGGACAAGCTTGCCGCATCCGCGGGACCAAAGGTGACGCGGCCATGGCCGCCTGTGGCCAGCTCGGCAATCGCTCCTTGTCCCGGCGTCAACCCGAAATGATGAAGGCCGCGTGAAACGCGTGGCGATTTTCAATACACCGATTGGGCCGGTGCGCGTGGCCGCCGACGCCCGGGGTTTGCTGTCTTTGGATTTCCGGGCTCAGAGTCCGAAGAACCGGGTCGACACCTTTTTCAAACCCGTGGAAAAAGCCTTGCGGGATTATTTCGCGGGCCGCCCCTTGCCAAAATTTCCCCTTGGCGATCTCGGCGGAACCCCGTTCCGGCGGAAGGTGTGGAACGCGCTCGGAAAAATCCCTTTCGGGGAAACGCGCAGCTACGGCGAGGTGGCGAAAAGCGTCGGCGTTCCCGGCGCGGCGCGGGCCGTGGGCTCGGCCTGCGGGGCCAATCCCCTGCCGCTGTTCATCCCCTGCCATCGGGTGCTGGCGGCAGGCGGAAAACTCGGCGGTTTCAGCGGAGGACTCGGGATCAAACGAAAACTTTTGGAACTGGAATCATGTGAATCTTTTAAAAGCCATGCGTATCGCAAAACCGCATAAGAAAACGGTCACGGCTCCCGACATCATCATTTGCAGGAATATTTTTCGGATAAAGGGAAACGCGACGTCGCAAGCCCCATCGTTCCCGCAATGAGCTTTCCATAACATGAAATAAACGATTCCGAAAAGCGCGAAAATTGCCAAAACGGTGGTCACAAAAGTCTTCACGATCTTCCGCATCATAACGGAAGAGGTTTTTTCCCGCGGCAAATCGTCGGGTTCGTTCAAAATTCGCAGCTGTTTTTGACCTGTTGGTTCACTTCCAGATTCACCGGCCCGGATTCCAGCGTCATGGGAAGGGTGCCGTGAAGGGTGATGGCGTCGGAAACGCATATCCCCGCGTCCAAGACGCCCACGTCGATTTCCTCCCGGATGCCGAGGATTTCCCCGGGTTTCACCTCGATCAAATCCGGGGCATAGTTGCCCGCGGGCATGAAGTCGATGGTTTTGTAGAATCCCGACGCCGCGCCCCGCCGTGCCCCCTTGGTCTTGATCCGGGCCGGCTTGTAGGAGAACTTGAGCTTGAATTTTAAATCGTTCTTGTCTACCGAAGCTTTTACCTCCGATTTGTTGATCGCGAAAACGATGTACCGGAACTTCCCAGAAGGGCAGGCGGCCTTGCAGCGAAAGGACTTCAATTCGATTCCGTTCGCGGCGTTCCCGTAAACCGCCCCGCCTTGCGCGAAGCCGGCGGCAGCTGTGAACAGGACCATGCCGGCCGCCAAGGCGAGAATCTTCATTAAGGCATTATGATAACAAACCGCCTCATTGTCCATCCCGCCGCTTTTATCGATAATTTGCGGCCGGACAGGTCGAAAGCCCGGATTTCCCAAAAATTGACGCGGTCGGTGAAATCGGAACGAAGGGTTTTTCGAAAAGGGGCAATGGCGGAGGCGGGATTGTATTCGAAAGCGCCCAAATCGGGAGCAGCGCCGAGATAGGGAAGGCCGACGTTGATACCTGCGTCTATCAAAGCGCTTCCGCCTTTCAGCTTCATGAAGGCGAGGTTGGGCAAAGAGCCATCGGCCTGGCGCGGTCCGCTTACGCCCGTACTGTCGATGCTCTGGAAATCGGCGGCCGCGGCGCCTGAAAGGTTCCAGGTATTGTAGGCCGCGTCAACGCCGGTGCCGGTGGTCGCATTCGATAACGCGGTTCCGGTAAAGGCAACGTTGTTTCTCAATATTCCCATGCTGGCGTCGCCGGCGATGGCGATACTGTAGCCCAGCAAATTGAAATTGGCGGACTTGTTGTTGAAGGAAGTGTTGTTGTAGTAGAAGTTGGAAACGAGGTGGTGATTTTGGTAAATCCCGGCCGCCCTATTGTCGAATGCAAGACAGAACCGGACCGTATGTTGGGGAATAATGGCGGGGTAATTGCTGGGGGGCAGGCCGTAGCCGCCCACCTTGAATCCATTGCCGTTGCCGGCCGCTGTCGTGGTCCCGGCCCTGTACCCGTTATTCCAGGACCAGCAGTTTTCCACGGTGACGGGGGTCGCGGCTTGGATGAAATCCCAGCCGTCGTCGGCATTCCACCAAGAACGGCAACCGCGAAATACCGTGCCCCCGTCCGCGGTATTCCGGCTGTGGAAACCGAATCCGTCCGCGTTTTGTCCGGCATCCAGAGTGCCGTTGGTATAGGAGTAGGCATCGTAATTGTCATGGGAATCGCAGTTCAAAATCAGGTTGTTCCCGCCTACGTTGATGAAAAACCCAGGCCCCATATTGTGCTGCAGGTCCAAAAGCTCGAAGATATTGTTGCTGCCGCCGTCGACGTAGATGCACCAGTCCTCGTGGGCCCTCAGGGCGGCGCTTTGGGGCACGCCCTTCATCTCGAAGCCTTTCAGGTGCAGCCAATTTCCCGTTACGACTACGCCCTTGATCCGTTGCTGGGCAGTCATGCCGTAAAAATCAAAAACCGGAAGCTCTCCGGGATACGCCAGGTAATGAATGAGATTTCCCGAAGCGCCGCTTTTGTTCAGCGTCACTCCGATTTGGGCGGTGGTGCTGACATAAAAATAGGTGCCGCCCCGAAAGTAAACGGTGTCGCCCACCGCGGCCGCCGTCTGGCCCCGAGCCATGGTCGCGAAGGGGGCGCCGAGGGTTCCGGCCGCCCCGTCGTTGCCGGCAGGGGCGGGGGCGACGTAATAGGTGGCGGCTTGCGCGATGCTTGCGACCAGAATACCCGCCAATGCCGAATGGAAATTTTTCATACCAACCCCCCAACCGCCGAATGCCGAAACGAGCCTTTGAGTTCTTGAATATAATGCCCGGGCCATCTCGGCGGGCGGGAATTCGGGCGCCGGGAATGAAAAACCCGTTTCCCGGAAAGTTTTTTTCGGAAAAGCGGGGTATTGCCGGGTTCAGTCCCGGGCTATAAAGAAAGGGGCCGCGCACAGGAGGATTCCGATCAACAGTATCAGGACGGGGTTGTCCACCAAATAGGGGAAAAACCCGAGCGCCAAACCGCATATCCAAAGCTTCGGCGCGCCCCGGCGTTTGCCGGAAACGCAATAACCGATTCCGATCAGGCCGAAGATGACGTCGAGGAAAATGCCGGAGGCGTTCATGTCCAGACTGTCGAATATTGAAACGCGGTTATTTCTTGCGCCCCCATTTTTTGCGCCACCAATCGTATCCTTCTTTCCAGTCCTTGATCTTCTTGACGGTTTTCCCGGACTTGTTGATCATGGCCCATTTTCCGCCGATCAAGGCCAGGTGCTCGCAATCCTTTTCCCGACAGGGTTCTTTCACGCATCCGACGCAGACCATAGCGAACCCGTTCTTGAATTGCCAGGCCCCGTCATATTTCGGTTTGATGACGATTTTCCCGTCCGCGGCGGCGTAGCCGGTTTTTCCTCCCCTTTCGAAACGAATCAGGCCGTTTTTGAATTCGTCGATGCCGTTGTCGAAATACGGTATGCCCCAAATGACCACCCCCCGGCCCTTTTGCAGGAGCACCCCCTTGAATTCATTCGTCGAAATCCAGGCGCGGCCCGCGCTGTCGTATTGGGTTTCACCCAAGGAAATTTTGCTCATCGCCGTATTTTTTCCCGACATGCAAGAATCGTAAGGTTGGATTTTAAGCGAATCTTTCACCTGGTACAGGCAATGCGTCCACGCGGCCGGTTTGCCGCTCGAATCCATCACATCGGGATTTAAGGGCTCAATGGCGATCGCCGGTGCCAGCGCGGAAACAACCAACAATCCAATCGTCCGATCCGCGTTCATCCGCCGTCCCGTCCTGTTTGCCATTCCCCAAAATTTACAATCAACATTTCATTTTATTATGAACAAAGCGATTACCACAATGTCAACGGCAATGACAAGAATGGATATCATGGCGACGGAAAGCGCCCCAATTATCAGTCGTCGTTGTATGCGAGGCCTGTGCAAGAAATAACGTCTATCCAGAAATCGGTAGACCAACACCGCGGAATTAATAAAACCTATGCAAAAATATATATCAAATATATAAAGTGAATATTTGTTGGCGGCTCTTGCCAATATTTGCGCGGTCACTACGGAAAGAACCGCTATGAACAAGGTGTGCACTGCAAAGGAAAGTTTATGCCGACTTTTCAGTTGCGCCGGCAGGTAGATCTTTGCGAACGGATGCTTATAAAGAAGCGCCGCGCTCGTAATACAGAATATTATTATGGATAGTCTGTCGAGTACTATATTGACGAGAATATACGGCATCGCAACCATTTAGTCCCTCTTAAAAATTAGGTAACCTGAATGTCGTCGTTTGATGCGTTAGAGATCGCGTTATTAGGTGCAAAATTCCGGATCCATAGCCAAGGCTCTCCGAACCAAAGGTATTGGGCCACGGGCACCTTGCCCTCTCCCGGTGAACGCAGCAACTGTCCCATGCCTGAAAATCCGGCACGGTTTTTCCGGGGCGCGGACAGCTTGATTTGCGAGTAGGCGCCGGTGTTCGGGTCAAACTCGAAATAATGCCTTCCGGACCGGTCGTACTCGGCTAACAGCATTTTTTCCTCTATCGACCTAACCCAAATTCAAAATTGAAACCCGTTTTGCCTTTCGCCGACTCGAAAACTCCTAGACGGATTGGAAACGCAATAAAGTCGAATTTGGCTTGCAATCCAAAATAAAACCCGTCAACGGGAAATAGCGTCTCTTTCCAATAAGTCCTGCCAAAAACCAAGTCGGCGGACAACCCGGCAGGCGGAACACAGGGTCCTCCATCAAAGTACTTACCCAATCCAAATTGAATGTTCGATGACATAAACCCCGGACTTACGGAAGCCTGTACTCCCGCGGATTTATATTGCTGAACATTACCCAATAAAATCCCATAGTTAAGGCTAGCCAAAGATATTCTTGAATAGCTGATGGAAGCGAACTCGGCCACATACCTTTTTTTTCCTGACGTACCTTTTTCATCAGCCTGACAATATGCAAGTATCACAATGTTTAAGGCGAGCCACCTCTTTGTTCCGTGGCAATTTAATAAGGTCATTTAATTGTACCCTCAATAATTTTCAGTCCGGTTTTCTTACGCTCATTGTACCAGCCAAAATAAACAACGGACTTATTATCAGGCCCGTAATTTCCCGAACTTTCCGCGGCATATCTGACATGTTTAAATAAATGCAACGGGTTTTTGATAATCCTGATTATTTTCGCCGTATACCAACAATATTTATCACCGCCTTCCTTGATGATGGAATCGATTACAAAAATAGACGACGATTTTTTATACAATTCAGAATCAAGTTCCAGGTATCCAATGTCATTAATATCTTCACTTGGGTATTTTAATGTATTTGAAACATATTTGCCGTTTTGATTTCCGAATTCTTCAACCTCCGATACAATTGGGGAAGCAATTATCCTTTTAATAAAAGCGTCGCGTTTCAACGAATCGCTATTGGCGTGAAATGTCAGTTGAAAACCATGTTGGTCATTTGAATCCCAACTACCGGTCCCCGCTACTCCTTCCGGATTGTACCCCTCCCAGGTGGGAGTTGCCGGAGTTTGGAATAATTTCCAGGCGCCCTCAACCTGGTTAGGTGATACGCCCGGCTTTAATATTACATGAATGTCCGGTGGCGGAATTGGAGACGACTTCTCGATGCCCCAAGCAATTAAGGCGGGGGTTAGTAATAAAACGACTATCGCAATTGGCCACGTAGCAACATTCTTTTCAACCACAACCAACAGAAACGCGGACATTGAGCCGCCCAGCCAGCAAATAAATACAGGAAAACTGAAAGCCATCATCCAGGGGCCGAGTATCATGCTTACCAGATATGTCCAACAAACCACGTAAATAGAGGCAACAATTGCCCCCACGATGTAAGCGGATATCAAAGACCTATTGGTACACCATCGGGAAAACAAACGCAAAAAGGGATAGGCCAATAATCCCGCGAAGCAACTCCAAAATAAAAACCCACTTAAATCGCCTGAACCAGAACCATTGTTTTTTATAACATAAACGACGGCAATAAGCGTTGAGATAAAGGCCAAAGAAAAAGGTTTGTAAAAATTTTTAAGCATTTTGTATTTTCGATCTTTGTTTCGGACGTGTTCGCATTTTTTTTATTCAGTTTTATTGAGCAACCATTGGTTCATTTTCGTAACTACGCCCTTGGCTCCGTAGCATCGAAATCGAAATATTTCTTTTTGAGCATTGACAATAATAATTCCTGTGACAAAGCCAAACTTCCAGAAGATTCGGCTTATAGATTCCTTCGAAATAGTTAAATCTTCAAGACTTTCATGAATCGCCTTATTTAAAGCATTCGGCATAAACTTAATCTCGGCCTCTGTGACGACCATCCGCCCACCAACCCAGAGACCTCCATAAAATTTTCTGAACCTATCTATAGTTTCTTTTACCATTTGTGGTATTAAAAATGGAATTTCTTTTTCTTTTGCAGTCGAGATCAACGCGTTAACAACCTTTGATAAAAGAACCTTAACCGGCATGCCATCGCTTGGCGCGTCCGAGTTGAGAGTCTGGCCGGGCGCGTATTGCCGGGACCATAGCTTTATAAGGTCCTCGCGTTGCTTCTGAAGCGAACCTAACCATAACCCAGGGGGCACAAAGTCCACGGGCAGATGCGCTAGGGAGAAATCCATTTGATCATAGGTCGGATCGATTATCATCATGAACCAGTCCCGCCGAAGGTAGCGGAGTTTCTTGATGCACTTGCCGTCTTTGTGAAGGGACAGTTCACAGAGAAAACCGCCCCAAGCTTCCTTGTGCTGGACGGAAACGGTTTCGTCGAAGAGCTTCCACTTCTCCGCGCCGATGGAGAACCACGCTTCTCCGGAGGAGAGGTATTGGGCCACGAGCACCTTTCCCTCTCCCAGCGAACGAAGCAGCTGCGCCGTTCCGGAAAAGTTGGCGCGATCTTTTCGGGGTAAGGATGGCTTGATTCGCGAGTAGGCGCCGGTATCCGGGTCGAACTCGAAACAGTAGCCCTGGGATGAGTAGTCGGCTAGCAGCATTTTCCCTGCTCCCAAATCTGCTAATTTGGCCGTACTCACAACCCCGAGAGATCCCCATGGAATTTCCTTCCCCCATCGAATCCCATCGCCGAGCCGAGCATCCCATCGACGCGCAGTTTCTCCAGCGTTGGTCGCCGCGAGCCATGAACGGAACGGCGCTGGAGCCCGCCGCGTTGATGACTTTGCTGGAAGCCGCGCGCTGGGCGCCTTCCTCGGGAAACACCCAACCCTGGAGATTCGTGTACGCTTTTTCGGGCACTCCCGGATTCACTCGCTTGCTCGGAGCTCTGCTCCCGGGCAACCAGATCTGGTGCGCCAAAGCCGGGGCGCTTTTGCTCCTGGCCTCGCAAACCCAAAGCGAGAAAAGGGGGCAAATGTTCCCATTGCCGAAGCATTCCTTCGACGCCGGGGCCGCGTGGATGTCCTTGGCCTTGCAGGGATCCTCGCTCAACCTGGTGGTGCACGCCATGGCCGGCTTCGACGCCGCCAAGGCCCGCGAAGCCGTGTCCTTGCCGCCGGATTATGAACCCGAGGCCATGATCGCCATCGGCCATCCCGCGCCGGCGGAGCAGTTGCCGGAAAACCTCCGGGAAAGGGAAAAACCCAGCGGGCGGATCAAGGTGACGGAATTCGCCTTCGAAGGGAAATGGCCGGGGTGAATCACCCCCCGGCGTCGATGACGCTGCGGGCCTTGAGACAGGCTTCCTCCCATTCCGCGTCGGGATCGGATTCGGCCAAAACGGCACCTCCGCAGCCGATGCGCCAGGCGCCGCCCCGGTTCTCCAAAGTGCGGATGACCATGGAAAGGCGGAAGGAATCGCCGCCCGTGAAATACCCCAAGGCCCCGGAAAAAATTCCGCGGAGTCCGTTTTCCTGCGCGGAAAGGCATTCCATGGTGCGCTCCTTCGGCGCTCCGGTCATGGAGCCGCCGGGAAAGCAAGCCCGAAAAACGTCCGGGAAATCCAACTCCGGATCCAATCGCCCTTGAACTTCGGAAACCATTTGGAATACCGCGGGATGCTCCTCGATCTCGAACAAGGAGGAGGCCCGCACGCTGCCCAACGCGCACACCCGGCTGAAATCGTGCCGGGTGAGATCGACGATCATGCGGTTCTCCGCAAGCTCCTTGGGATGGTTCGCCAATTCCTCGCGCAGCGCCGCGTCCTCCCCCGGCTTCCGGCCGCGCGGGCGCGTGCCTTTGATGGGACGGCTGCGCAGAATTCCATCGCGCAACAGCTCCAGAAAAAGTTCGGGAGAAGCCGACAGGATTTTCACGTCGGGAAAAGCGAAGTAAGCGGCGTAGGGCGCGGGATTCTTGCGGCGCAAGCGCCGGTAAACCGAAAGCGGGTCGGCCTCGGACTCGGCGGAAAACGCGTGGGTGAGGCAAGCCTCGTAAGATTCTCCGGCAGCGATGTCTTTTTGCAGCGCGCGCACGCGCCCGATGTATTTCTCGCGCGGCAGCCGTGGACTCCATTTTGAGAAAGGAGGAAGGCCGGCGCCGGTTTCCGGAATCGGCGGCGAAGGATTCCAGGCATCCATGATTTTTTGCAGCCACATGGGCGGCGCTTGGTTTTCCCAGGCGGCGAAGGCGCGGCGGCCCGCGCGATCGAAGGCGAGAAATCCCTCCGGGATCATCCACCGGCCAAGCAGTTCGGTTTGCCCCCTTGATCCCTCGGAGGGGGAGGGGATCGGGTCTTTCAGCATATGTCGATGCATTTCATAGTCGAATTGACCCACAGGTCCGCCGCGATAGCCGGACCAGGGCGTTTGGCGGTCGGCCGTCAACCCGAGGCGTCCATGCCAGGCTTGGAAAGACTGAAGCGGATTCTCGCGCAAGTTGAAAACCGATTCCGCGCGGCCCATGCAGGTGGCTCCCCAACCCGGACCATCCAACCAAAAAGACGCCGGCGCCTCCCCGAAATTTCGGACGAATACCGCTTCAGGATCGGCCCAGGGCAATTCCCGGAAAGGGATTTTCCGTGCGGGCGGCGAGCCGCCTTTCTCTTTCCCCCCTGCTGGGAAAAGGGGGCCGGAGGGCCGGTGCCCGGGTTTTGCCATTTCGAGAAAATTTGCCAGCAATTCTTTCCCGTATTCCGTGCCCACGGACTCGGGATGGAATTGCACCCCGTGCCAAGGCCGGTCGCGGAAGGCCAAGGCCATGACCTGTTCGTCGTCCGCGGACCATGCCGTTATTTCAATGTTCCCGGGGAGCGATTCGGAGTCCACGACCAGCGAGTGATAACGCATACCCGGAAAATTTTGCGGAATCCCGTGAAACAGCCCTTTTCCGTTATGGCGGACGGGGCTGGGTCTTCCATGCCGCGCCCCAATCAGCGGAATGATTTTTCCGCCGCCGAAATGCGCTAGGCCTTGATGGCCGAGGCATACGCCGAGGACGGGAAGGTCCGGAAAAAATTCCAAAAGGTCGCGGCAAATTCCGAAGTCGCGCGGCCGGTCGGGGCGACCCGGCCCCGGAGAAAGTACCGCGGCGTCGAAAACCAGGGAGTGAAGTTGGTCGCGCGTCAGCCCGTCGTTTTTATGGAATAGGGGCCATTCGCCCGCCAGCTCCCACAGGTAATGGTGCAGGATGGCGCTGAACGAATCATGGTTGTCGAGGAGAAGAACCCGCATGCAGCGGGAAAAAATACTGTCAATCTCCGTCCGCGCACGTCGAACATTTTCATCGGGCTGCGCCACCAGACCGCCCCGGATCCTTCGTTCCGGGTTTTCCGGATGCCCGTTACGGCAGCTAAGGCTTCCACCACGCCATCATAAGCGGGTTTTGGGGTGATGGTCGTCGTCCCCGTAAACAGGAGGGGGACGGCGCCGGCCCCCCTCCAAGATTGGGCGTCGTTGACCCCCCAGGTGATGAAGGTTTTGCAGCCGGGATGACGAAGGCATAGCGCCATCATGGCCTTGTAATTCGCCTTCTGGGTGGCCAGATTGGCGGCGGTATTCGAAGTCGTGATGTCCAATTCGGTGATGGAAACGCCCAATCCCAAGGCCTCGATACGGCGCATGTTGGCGTCCATGGACACCGTGTCGAAACTGTTCAGGCTGAAATGGCATTGCAGGCCGACTCCGTGGATCGGAATTCCCCGGCTTTTGAGCCCCGATACCAGGTTGTAGACATAGTTGGATTTCGCGTTCATGGGCTCCGCGCCGTAATCGTTATAAACCAGGAGGGCGTTGGGATCGGCCTGACGCGCGTAGACGAAAGCCGAGTCGATGTAGTCGTCGCCGATGCGCTGCTGCCAGAAGCTGGCGCGCAGGTTTGCCCCATTGTCGTCGACGCCCTCGTTCACCACGTCCCATTCGTAGATGCGGCCAGCGTACCGCCCCCCCACGGTCAGGATATGATTCTTCATGATGGCCAGCATTTGCGCCCGGGTGCCGTTGAAGGTGGCCGCCCAACCCGCCTGGTTATGCCACACGAAATTATGGCCGCGCATGGCCATACCGTTTGTTTGCGCGAAATTGACCAGGGCGTCGGCGGTCGTCCAGGTGAAATTGTTTTGCGAAGGCTCGATGTTTCCGAATTTCATGGCGTTCTCCGCCACCATGGCGTTGAACTCGGTGGACAAAACCCTATTGTACTCGGCGGACCGTGCGTTGCTAGTCACGGCGGCTCCCATATGAATGCCCCGGGAAGTGGCCAAAGCTTTCAAGGTCTGGGCTCCGGTCGTTCCCGCGCATGCGAGTAAAATGAGGTGGAAGGAAATGGGTTTCATAATGTCTCCGGTCTCGTCCAAGGGCCCGTTGGAAGGGAATATAAGCCCTCGGCTCTGACCGGGCAAAGAGAAAATGCTAATCACCCCTGCGGTTACCTTTCCCGGAGTGAAGGCTTGTAGAAATAAGACCCTTGCTTGTATTCTCGGGACGGTTTTTCCAATTTTGGCGGAATCCCCATTGCGTCTTTCCTGGCCTCTGGAATCGGCCCTGCTCGCTTCGGGCTTGGCGGGCGATCTGGTCGGACAAAAGCGACTGACCTCCCTGACCCCCGCCGGTCCGGGGGATTTGAAAAAAGCGGATCTCGCCCCCTGGGATCGTTTCGCGGCGGGATGGAATAACCCGTTGGCCGCCCATGCCAGCGATGCGCTGGTTTTGGCCGTGGGAGGAGCCATGGTCTATGCCGATGCTTGGGGCGCTGCGCATTCGCGTTCCGATTGGAAACCCGCCTGGGAAGATGCCCTGATCCTGGCGGAAGCAATGGCGTTGGACGCCGCCC